>NZ_CP108679.1 GCF_035994945.1 Streptomyces sp. NBC_01216 | reverse complement strand
ATGAAAACGCGGAAAGCGTTCTCGCCGATAAATGCGAAAACTAGGGAAACACGATAGAATCCGAAGGTTAAACACCATGGGCCTGAGCGCCGACCGAACGAAGTACATCGAAAAAAAACGTACCATATCGCTGCGCGATATGCAAGCGAACACCCGCGCTGCGCGCGGGTGTTGCGCTCCCGCTCCGCGTGAGCGCTAGCGGGTGGCTGCGCCACCCGCACACTCTGCTTGCTGCGCAAGCAGAGTGACGGTCCGTCCGCTGCGCTCCCGGACCAGTGGGACCATGTCCCACTATCAGGTCTCCGTTCCGCTCCAGCCTGGCCGGCGGGTCCGCTGCGCTCCCCCGCCTGACGGTCCTTCCGGCTGCGCCTCCAGAGCTGTTGAGGCCCGCTGGCGCGGGCCGGGCTGGCTATGAGGGTGGGGCGCTCATTCGCGTGGGTTCCAGAGTGTACATGCTGCCTCAAATTGATGCAGCATGTACCGTTGGCGGAAATGCGGGGCACCCCCAAACCACTCGGATGAGGCTGACGGCTCATCAATCCTCAGACAGTTGCAGTAACTGGCTACACCAACTCTTCATCGAGGAGATCTCCGAAGTGCCCGAATACCCACTGGTCGATCAACTGAGGGTAAGAGTCGATCAGCTCTTTGGGTGGAGATTGGCGCGGTTCTTCGAAGTGAAAGCCCCATTGGGAGACGATGTTATCGCCATCTGCCAGTTCTAGAACTGCGGAACGCAGGCGGCGAGCATGCGCGAGAATTTCTTTTTCTCCCGCCGCGCTAACATTACCGACACTGGCGCCTTCGTGAGCAATGAAGTTTCTCGCTTTTGTGGCCTGCCGTAGCACGGCCATGATTTCGTCGGAACTCGATATTTTGCCAGTCAGGTGGTTCAGCGTGTTTGCAAGCATTTTGTCAGGTGGAAGGTTGGTAATCAGGTCACCATCCATGACGAACTCAACGCCACTCTCGTGCATTTCAATCAGGTTGATGCATCGAACCATCCAGCGGCACTTCTTCTCGAACGCGTTAGCTAGATGGAGCGACCGTCCAGCCGAGAGAAACAGAGCATCGAGCAACTCCGGCTCGCGGGGAGGTAAGTAGCCCAAGGACCAAGTCATGCTCTTACGATAGTGACGGTGTCCAACGGATATCCGGTTGTCTCCGTACGGCAGGCCTTGTGAGGCCGAATTTGTCAGACAACCTGTGTTGCAGCTTGACCGAAGACCTGGTCGAAGGAGTGGGCCCATCGGGTGCTGACAAGGTGGTAGGCACCGCTTCGGTGACGCAGAGCGTGAACGGTGTAGTGGAGAACCTCAGCCGGCGTGAGGACTCGCATGTCGCCCAGGACGTAGTACAGCGGTGTAGGCGCATGAGTGGCAGTGAAGAGTAGGCCGGCGTTCACGGCGGTGGCGCTGATCGCGTAGCGGTTGCTGTGAGTGCTGGGCATGCGGTCTTTGGCGTCGATGGTGACGAGCTCACCGCCGCGGGCGGCGATCAGGTCGGGGAACTGCCGCAGGGCGGAGCGGGTGCGGCGCAGCGCGTCCTGGATCGGGGCGGGGTAGGTGCCCTGGCCGCAGGCCTGCACGGTCCATCCGCGGTCCCGAAGAGCTTGCATGACACGTGTTTCGTGGCGGTCTCCTGCTGCTTTTCGGGCCTCCCAGTTCGGCATTACTCCCCCTTGAATTCCCGGACCTGCGTGGTACGAAGCCATGGTGCTTCGTGCTACCACCGTAAGGGGTAGGATGCTGTCATGGCGGCATACGTTGACCCACGTTTTCGTCCCACGCTGTGGCCCGGAACGCCGGTGCCAACGCCACCACTGACGCCCGTTGCGGGAGTCCGCGTGGAGGGTGACTGGATCATGTGGGACGTGCAGGACCCGTTCGCCGTCCAGGAGATGACCGCCCTGCCCGACGACTTCTACCTGCGTGAACTGCTGGATCTGGACCCGGACGATTTGCCTACCCTGGCCGACTGGATCGGCACCTACGGCATGTTCTGCGGCTTCGGCACGGGGCTCGACCATGCCAACTGGGGCGAGGACGAAGAGCTCGAACTCCGCGAGCTCGCGGAACGGGAGAACGAGGAGACCGGGGGTTTCGGTATGCACCGCGACCTCCTCAGGATCTACATCCGGGAGGTCCAGACAGCCGTCACGACGTGGCTCGCCTGCTGCCGCGAAGGAGGTCTCGACGAGCTCATCGAACCCGAAGTCACCGAAGCCCGGCTCGCTCAGCTGAAGGCCGACAATGCCCACCGGGACGACGGATGGCCTCAAACCCTCGACGTGCTGCGTGAATTCCTCCTGTGGACGCGGCTCAACCAGCTGAAAACCGCGATGCAGGAAGCCCTGCGCCCCTTCAGCGTGGGCATCGGCAGTCTCGCCGAACGCCACCCCACCATCTACTCCGTGGCCTTCCTCCAGCTCTACAACCACATGGCCGAAGGCGCGACCGTACGCCAGTGCGCCAATGAGACCTGCTGCCGCCCCTTCGTCCGCCAGCGCGGTCGTGCCGAGTACGGCCAGCACCGCACCAGCGGGATCAAGTACTGCTCCCGCGAATGCGCCCGCGCTCAGGCCCAGCGCGAACTACGCCGACGTCGCAAGCGGCAAAGCCCGGCGTCGGCACCTCAGCGGCACATCGTGACCGACTGCCTCGGCCTGCTCCTGGTCGTCGCGGTGACTGCCGCGAACATCGGCGACCGGGATGCTGCGACGGGCCTGCTGACCCGGCTGCGCCGCCTGCACCGTGACATCTGCCTGGTCTGGGCCGACGGCGGCTACACCGGCGGCCTCGTCGACTGGTGCCGGGACAAACTCGCCCTGACTTTGGAGATCGTCAAGCGCACCGACGACATGACGGGATTCGTGGTGCTGCCCAGGCGCTGGGTGGCAGAACGCACGTTCGCGTGGCTGATGCATTCGCGCCGACTGGCCCGGGACTACAAGACGTTGCCGGCCAGCAGCGAGGCGATGATCCGGTGGTCGATGGTCACGCGGATGAGCCGTCGCCTGGCACGGCCACGGGCCGCCGGCCGGCACTGAAGGCCCCCGACGCCTCCTGCACGAGCCACCCGCGCTCCGCCAGGCGCCTGGCCTTCGAGCGCACCCCCTCGACCTTCGCCGACGTCGTCTGAAGGCCCAGCCCCACCGCGATCTCCCTGGCCTTGAGCGATCCCTGGCCCGCCGGCTGCCGCTCATCGAGCACGCCCAGGATCCGCTGGTAGTCCGGCGCCAGCACCGTCACCGGCAAGCCTTCGCGCCAAGGCGGCACGATCGACCCCGGCACCGGCGCGGGCGAGGGCACGATTTCCTGCTCCGCCTCGGTCACGGCAGTCGTCTCGGCCGCGGACACGGCCAGGGCCTCGACCAGTTCCTCCCGCGCGATCACCCGCCGGTCCAACTCGATCTCGGCGGCCTCCAACACCCCAGCCAACCGGGCGACTTCCTCTCCCTCCCTCATTCGGAGCTACACCATGCCTGACCAGCAGAAATCAAGCGATCACGTTCGGTTGAGATACGGCTTCTAACTCACCGGCATTGCGCGTCAGAGGCACTTTCTGCGTTCATGATCACCAGATGGACAGCCCGCCTCGTGAAGCGCGAGGTTAGTGCCTCGGTCGCGCAGGCCAAGGAGCGCCGCGGTGAGCCTGCGACCGTGCACGAGATGCCGAAGAAGCGGACCGCGAAGAAGACCGCGGCCAAGAAGACCACCCGGGATGAAGGCGGCCGCCAAGAAGACAACGGCGAAGAAGGCCGCAGCCAGGAAGCCGCGCAGTGCGTAGTGAGGGTGGTGTTCGGTCTGCCCCGGCGGCACGGACGTACTGGGAGAACCGAGGGGCGCGCGACTGGGAGCCGGTGACCGTGCGGATCTGCTACGGCGACCTGACCGGGCAGCCAGTACCCGCGCTGCCGCATGTGCGGCTGAGGGCACCGTCACAGCCACCTCCGTTCCCTGGTGAGCCGACGAGCTACCGAGCCCCACACGACCCGGCGCGTCATCGCGCGGCCGGGATGGCATGGCCGGGGGCCTGCGTCCAGGTAGGCTCCGGGGCGAGAGGCGCGGCGAAGAAGTCCCGCTCATGGCGGGCGGACTCCCGGAAGACGGTGCGCATGGCGTGCCTGGTCGCGTCGTCCGCCTCAGCGGCCGCGGCAGTGACGATGTCGATCGCGCGGCGGGTCATGACGGCGAACTCGTCATCGGCGTAGGACTCCAGCCAGGAACGGTAGGGATGCTCCGGCCGGGCAAGGAGATGCAGTTCCCGGCCGAGGTCCTGGTAGATCCAGAAGCACGGCAGGAGGGCGGCCACCAGCACCGCGTATCCACTGCGGGCGGCTCTGGCGAGGTGGTTGAGGTAGGCGGTGGTCGTCGCGTCGGCGGGCACATCGGCGGCCGGTGCCAGACGCGAGAGGTGGGCCACCAGTTCGCTGGTGATGGCGGCCCTGGCGGAGTCGCCCCAGAACACCTGAGTATCCGTCGTGGGCGCGAGGGAGCCAGCCTCGGCGAGCAGCCGGGCGTTCTCTCGCAGATACAAGGCGTCCTGGGCGAGGTACCGCGCGAAGGCGCCGGGATCGAGGGTGCCGTTCCGCAGTGCTTTGAGAAAGGGGAGTTCGCCGATCTCGGCACGGAGGTCGGCGACGTGCTTCCACCACTCCGTTTCGATCTCAGGGGCGGTGGGGCGCGTTTCGAGGCCACCCCGGCTCCACAGTCCCGCGAAGTGGCTAATCGGGCCGTTGCCAGCGCCCACCTTCAGTTCGGCACCGTGCCGGATGCTCTCCGTGAGCCAGCGTTTCGTCTCGCCGAGCGCGTGCTCCCAGTCGCCGAACCGCGCGTAAGTGGTCGCGAGCGCCGCCGATAGCGAGCAGCCGGTGCCGTGCGTGGTGGTGGTGTCAATGCGCGGGCCCGGGAAGTCGACGCGGGTGCGGCCCCCCTTCAGACCGCCAGCAGCGTCAACGAAAGCGTCGAGGACCACGTCGCCATCGAGATGGCCGCCCTTGGCGAGCACGGTGACGCCGTGACGCTGCGACACCTGCAGGGCCTGAGCGATGACGTCTTCCCAGGTGACGGCGGGCGGCAGGCCGGTGAGCACGGCCAGCTCCGGTACGTTGGGCGTGACGAGCGAGGCCATACCCAGCAGGGCCGTCACTTCGTCCTCGGCCTCCCGGTCGAGCAGGCGGTCACCGCTGGTGGCGACCATGACGGGGTCGAGGACGACGACGGGCGGGCGCACCCGATCCAGCCAGCGCCGGACTTCGCGGGCGACCGGCGCGGTGCCGAGCATGCCGATCTTGACCGCGTCGATGCGCACGTCGTCGCCGACCGCGGCGAGTTGCTCCGCCAGGAACGCGGTGGGCGGCGTGTGCACCGACCGCACTCCGCGGGTGTTCTGGGCGACGAGGGAGGTCACCACCGCCATCGCGTATCCGCCAGAGGCGGCGATGCTCTTAATGTCGGCCTGGATCCCCGCCCCGCCGGTGGGGTCGGTGCCAGCAATGGAGAGCACCCGGGGAGGCCGCAGACCACGGGGCCGAAGTCCTTCTGGGAGCGTCACAGTTACGCCTTTCCGTGGGTGTCACGAACGTCCACGATGTTGTGGCAGGGGGTTGGTGGCGGTTCAGGGGTTCTCCGGTCGTTCGGTACGCGGACCACTCGCCGTCCGGGCCGACCGCTGCCGAAGACGACCGAATCAGGGATCCCGCAGAGGCGTCGGGAGGGCGGTAGGCCCTCCCACATCGCGATCATGCGCAGCCCGGACCCGGTGGGCGCTCCGGCGCTCACCGGTGCGGCGCCGTGAAGCGTGCGACCTCCGGGTGGCTCAGCACGAGGTCGAGACCGCGAGCCAGGTTGGCGTGCAGACCGCCGTCGTCGACCCGGTGCACGAGCCAGTCCCAGTCCCGGGCGGCCCGGTGGAAGATGTCCGCCGTCTCCCGCTGAAGGCGGGTGAAGGCCGCCTCACCTTTCTCCCCGGCCGCGCCGTAGTCCTCCAGGACACCCAGGCTGCCGCTCTGCGCCATGCGCCACCGGTAGGCGAGGTCAACTGGGCCGTGGACGAGGACGCCGACGTGTGGTCGTAGCGGGAATGCATTGAAGATGTCCTTGAAGAACGTCCGCATCAGCCGGGCGGTCTGCGACCAGGACGAACGGTCGGTGGTGATCCGCCGCGAGATGAGCACCTCCTTGATCACGTGCTTGAAGGGGAACGATTCCTGGAGAACCACCTCACCCCGGGCGAGCGCCGGCTGGATCTGCTCTGCGGCGACGACCAGATTGGCCGCCAGCTCGACCAGCGCCGCGGCCAATGGGCCGACCGGCCGAACACCGGTGACGTGGGAGTCCTTCAGGCTGTTCTCCCAGCCCGCCTCGGACCAACTCCGGTAATCCCGTGGCATCCGCAGCGGCTCGCCGGCGCGCTGGCCTCCGGCGAACAGCAGCCGGAACGCTTCGACCCAGAGCTCCTGGAGAGCGTCGCCTGGCCACTGCCGACCTTCGCCGGACAGAAGTGGGCGCCAGGCCACATGCCGCACGGTGAACCCCTGGGACTCAAGGTACGAGCCGACCTCGCGCGAGAGGGTCGTCTTCCCGATCCCGTCCACACCGAGAAACGACACGAACAGTCCTTCCGGGGCCGGGGCCGGGGATGGTGTCCCGGCGGTCTTCGGCGCTCCACAGGCGGACGTGTCGTCCACTATGTCCACTGGTACTCCGGTTCGCTTCAGCGGCTCGTCGGGCACGGACGGACCATCCGACTGGTCGGACACGGGCGGCACTTCCGAGGCCGGTGGAGCCGGCTCATGCCTCTGCGCGACCGCTGTGAGGGACGAGGGCCCGCCGGCGGAAAGTCGTGGGCGGGGCAGTGTGGTGCTCGTCATAATGCGACTCACTTCATACCGAGCAGGTTGGTGTGTTCGGGCAGGCCGGGGAGCAAGGTTCTCCCCACGTCCCTGCGGATTTCGGCAAGCCGCACATCCACTACGGCACCCCTCGGGGGAAGCCGATCTACCTGCGGAAATGGACAACGTTGTCCCGCCTCGCCCTCCCCCGACGGGCCCGCGCACGGCGTGCCCAACTCGTGTGCGAGATGCGGGCCGTTAGCGGCGCAGAGGCTGTGGCCGAGCACGACCGTCGGCGACCCCGGACGGGAGAGCGCCGCAAGGCTCGTCGTCGTGTCGTCCAGGCTCGCCCGGGGCTGCTCCGTGAAGCGGCGCTCGTGCCCGGGCGGGGTGAGGCAGAGCGCTTCGACGTCTTCCGGCGAACCGCGCACCAAGCGCAAGGAGGTGGTCGGGCCACCGCAGGAGTGCGGGACGACGAGCAGGTGCACCCGCGGGTCCGGGCCCATCTGTCGTGGCCGGGGCGGTGACCCCCAGCGCGTGTCCGCGGTCGTCGGACGACTCAGTACCACGAGTCCCGGCGGCGGCAGACCCGGCGTCATCGCTCGTCCGCCCGGAGGTCTGCCCTGCTGTCGGCTGGTGAGCTCCTGATGAGGGGTTTGCCAGGGGACTCGGGGGAGGCCATCGTGAGGTAGGCGGACAGCTCGGCCACCGTCGGGTGGGAGAAGACGTCCACGGTCCGCAGGTCTGGCCAGTGTTTCCGTAGACGGAAGGCAAAGCGGACAATCGTTGTTGAATCGGCGCCTAGGTCGAAGAACCCGGTCTCGCTGTCAATGTCGGTGGTCCCGAGCGTTTCGGCGAATGCGTCCGCGACCATCGATATCGTCTCGTCGAATCGAGTCATCGCATGGCCTCCGCGAGCACCGAGCCAGCGCGCGCGACCCGATCGAGATCATGGGCGTCGTCCATGTTGACGATCACCGCGTCGACACCGCACTCGCGATAGGTGTGCACCTGTTCCGTCACCTCGTCGGGTGTGCCGCACAGGGCGAGTGCCCGGACCGCGGCGGGCCTTACTCCGAGCAGCCGGCCGAGGTCTTCCATGCCTCGGTGCAGTTCCTGCTCCGAGTCCGCGATCAGTGCCGTGCCCAGCCATGTCTTGGTGATGTCGGCGGGGTCGCGGCCGACCGCGTCGCAGGCCCTGCGGAGCACGTTGACCTTGTGCCGCACGGTCGCTGGGCCGCCGAAGAAGTTACAGCCGTCGGCGAGACGGGCGATCATCGGGATCGTCGCCTGCTCGCCGCTTCCGCCGATCAGGATCGGCGGCCCGCCCGGAGCGATCGGCTGAGGCACGTTAATCACGTCGTCGACGTGGAAGTGCTCGCCCCGAAAGGACGGCGCGTGCTGTGTGAACATCGCCCGGCAGATCTGGACGGCTTCGCGCAGCTCCCGCATCCGCTGGGGCAGCGGCGGGAACGGTAGGCCATACGCCTCGTACTCCTCGCCGTGCCAGCCGGCGCCGAGGCCGAGGACTGCCCGGCCCTTGCTGATCACGTCGATGGTGGTCACCGTCTTCGCCAGCAGCGCCGGATTGCGGAATCCGACCGCGGAGACCAGGACCCCCAGCCGTGCGCTCGCCGTCGAGGCTGCCATGCCCGCGAGCGTCGTATACGCCTCGAGTATCGGGTCCGTGCGATCGCCGACCGTGGCAATCTGATGGAGGTGGTCCATCACCCACAGGCTGTCGAAGCCTGACTGCTCAGCGGTCTGCGCCACGGCGACGACATGGCCGAACAGCTGACTGTCTGGCACACCGGGGAACGCGAAGCTCGCGAACTGGAATCCGACCTTCGTGAACGGTGCATTGCTCACCAGCGTTCCACCAGCCGCAAACCCAGCAGACTCGTGCAGATGGCTTCAACCGGCTCGTGCAGGTCGTTCACCGGTTCGCCCTGCGCCGCGGCCACCGACTCAGCGACCTCCCGCACCGAACGGCGCCCGTCGATCTGCTGCCAGACCGCCCGCGCGTCAGAGTTGAGGAGGTAGCGGCCAACGAGCGTCTCCAGAAGCAGACCCTCCTCTTCACCGCGCCGCACGGTGACGTCCAGGGCACGGACGAGAACCTCTTCGTGATTGGGCTTCATGCGCCTACTCCTGACGGGTGGTGTTTTCGAAGGACTCGATGAACTCGATCATCGCCGCGATCGTGGGGGCTTCGAACGACAGGTCCAGCGGCAGCGAGAGGCCCAGCTCCTCGTTGAGCCGCGCACCTATCTCGACGGAGGTGAGGGAGTCCCCGCCCAACTCGAAGAAGTCTGCGTGCCGATCGACCGTTTCCAGCCCGAACACACCGCGCCAGGCCGCTTCGACAATGTCGGCAACGGTCTTCGACGACCGGCTGTCGGGTGTATCCGCCACCTCTGGCGTGTACGTGCGGCGGGGCTTCTTTTCCAACCAGTAGCGCTGCCGGGCGAAGGGGTAGGTCGGCAGCGGCACCCGCCTGCGCGGCTCCGCGCCGTAGTACTGGGTCCAGTTGACGGCGGCGCCCCGGGCCCAGGCGTGGGCGACGGCGCCCGCGAGGTGGTAGTCAGGGCCGATCACGAGGGAGTCAGGAGCCGGCACCTGCAGCTGCTCCGCCGTGTCGGTCGGGCAGGTCTCCACCACTGCGGGCAGCTCGTCCAGGGGCCGCTCCGCGAGCATCCAGTGGACGGCCGGCGCCGCCCACGCAGGTGCGTCCACTCGGGCGAGCCGTACACCGGCGAGGTGCAGCGCGCGCAGGCACACCAGGACGGCCACAGTGGCCGCTGCGTGCGCGGGCAGCTGCCGGAACACGTCGTCTGCCGCCGCGAGCCCCAGGGCTTCGGCGTACTCGTCGAGCGCGGTCCGTGCGAGCGGCTCAGCGGCCACTTCCTGCTGGGCTAGGGCGACCAAGTCATCGGGGCGGCCCCGTACCGCCAGCGACAGGCGCGTGCTGCGGGCAGCGGGCGAGTGCGGTTCCCGCAATGCTGTAACCGCTTCCTCGGCCGTGCCGAACGCCCCGGCCCAGCGAGCGGCGTAAGGCGTCCGTGCGACGGCCGTGGTGTAGGCGGCGTCGGCGAGATACCGCTCCGATCGGTCGGCGGTGTCATCGAACCAATCGGCGAGCCGGACCTTGGCTCGCCCGAGGGACTCGTCGTCCCGCGCGGAGAGCACCAGCAGGTGCCGCAGGCGCCGCGTGGCACCCAACTCTGGCTCGAACGCCTCTGCGACCACGACGTGTGCGTTGGTCCCGCCGAGTCCGAAGGAACTCACTCCGGCGATCCGTCCGGCCTCGTTCTCTGGCCACGGCCTCGCGGTGACGTTCACGGCGAACGGAGTGCCGACAAAGTCGATTGCCGGGTTCGGCTCGGTGAAGTGCAGGGTGGCCGGGATGGTCCCGGTCCGGACGGCGAGGACCGCCTTGATCAGGCCAGCGATCCCGGCCGCTGCGTCGGTGTGGCCGATGTTGGTCTTCACCGAGCCGATTGCGCAGGCTCCCGGACCGCGGTCGTCGGACGAGAAGACCCGGCTGAGCGCCTCGATCTCCACCGGGTCACCGAGCGGCGTCCCCGTGCCGTGGGCCTCGATGTAGGAGACGTCGCGCGGACGGATGCCCGCGCGCTGCATCGCGCGCCGTATGACGGCTTCTTGGCCTGCGACGTTGGGTACGGTGAAACCTGCCCGGGAACCTCCGTCGCTGTTAATCGCCCAGCCCCGGACGACGGCGTACCGGTGGTCGCCGTCGGCGCGTGCGAGCGCGTCGCGCTTGAGGACCACCGCGCCGGCGCCGGACGCGGGGATCGGGCCGGAGGCCAGTTGGTCGAAGGCGCGACACCGTCCGTCCACGGAGTTGATGCCACCCTTGGTGTACTGGTAGCCGTCCGTCTCGGGCAGTAGGAGGCTGACGCCGCCGGCGATCGCGAGGTCGCAGTCACCGGCCGTGATGGCTTGGCAGGCTAGCGTCACCGCCGTCAGGCCAGTGGCACAGCTCGCCTGAACACTCACGCTCGGGCCCGCAAGACCCAGCTTGAACGCGATTCGCGGGGCTAGGAAGTCCTTCTCGTTGGCGAGCGCCAATCGCAGTTCCCCGAGATTTTCGCAGAACTCGTCGTCAGGTGCGACGTGCTCCTTGTAGTAGGTGTTCTCACCGGACCCGGCGAAGACGCCCACCACGTACTTGCGCTCGCCCAGGTAGCCGGCGTCTTCCAGTGCCGTAGCCGAGAGTTCGAGCAGAACTCGGGTCTGCGGGTCCATAGCCGTCGCCTCGACCGGTGGTATGCGGAAGAAGTCGGCGTCGAAGAACTCGGTCCCGGGCACCTTGCCGACCGCACGGATGTACGTTCCGCTGTCCGGGCCGCGAGTGATCGACTCAACTCCGCCGACCAGGTTGCGCCAGAACGCACCCGGGTCGTCGGCTCCGGGAAAGCGGCAGGCCATCCCGATAACGGCGACCGAATTCACCTCAGGTTCTGCACCGTTGTTCATGACGTGGACATCCTCATTATCGGAACGGGCAGTATCGGGGCAGGACCGGTGTTTCGAACCCCATGTGTCCGCCGCCTGCGCAGAAGTGTTGGAAGCGTTTCGCCGCGGCGCGCGCTAGGGCGGTCCGGAAGTAGTCCGCATCGAAGGGCTTGAGGCCGTGGGTTGAGTAGCGCTGGAGGTAGTCGGGGCCGTACTGGGCGTCGTACACGGAGAAACCCGCGTCGGCCAGAGTGAGTACCGCGGCTCCGGTGGAGAGGTTGCCCGCGCCGCTCGCCCGATGGAACTTGCTCTCACAGAAGTACACGCCGCTGGCAACTACGCCGAACTCACCAGCCACGAGTTCCGCGCCGTCCCAGACCTCGAACGAGCAGGCCAGGCCAGCAGCGTGCAGGGCGGCGTAAAGGGCAATGAGACGGGGAGTGAGCCACGGGGTGGAGTCCGCCCGCGGGGTGTCCGCACAGTGCCGGACCACTTGCGGGAAATCGCTGTTGACCCGCACGGTCCAACCGCGCCGGGACGTGCGGCTCCACACGTCGCGGGGGAAGCGCGCGTACGCCAGGTCGAGGTGGAAGCGGGGGGTGGGAACCCGCCAGACGATCTCGTCAGCGAGGCCATACGGGACGTGGCCGCTGAGGTAGCCGGCGATGACCGCTTCGAGTGGCGGGAGTACGGAGGGCATGTCCGGTGCGTTGCCGCTCATCCGAGAACTGTCCGCTCGACGGCGATGATGGTGCGGCGGACCCAGTGCGCGATGCGCAGGGCGCACTCGGCCTCGGACTCGTCCGGTCGCGGCCCTTCCAGAACTTCGGCGCGGTAGTCCTGGACAGTCAGCCCGGACGACGGAGTCTCCTGGATGCGGCGCAGCAGCCACTTGGGGTTGTGGCAGAGGGATCCCTCCATGATCATGGCACAGTCAGCGACGCTCTCCGCCGCGGCCAAAGCGGCCAGCCGCGCGCTCATCCAGTCACCGGTCTGGAGCATGCCAGCCACGTCGGTGAGCCGGTTCTCCGCTACTGACTTCTTCAGCCGCCCCAGCGCCCGCTGGTAGGACGAGGATGCGATCAGTTTGCTCGTGGTGGTGAAGAACTCCTCTCCCTTGAGGGGCAGGGCGATCGACGCGCGGTAGACGAAGTCCTTCACCGTCTCGCTGGACTCGAAGAACTCCGGCTCCTCATCGGTGAGATAGGGGGAGAGCGCCAGGCGCGGGGCGGCCGTCGGCCAGATCTTGAGGTCGATGCGCGAGTCGCCGTAGCGTCCCATCCAGTGCTGGCAGGTCAGACCGCTGCGGTCTGCGGTCTGCCACATCTCCATGGTGTCGTCGACCGGGAGATCGGGCACCGTGTCAGCGAAGGCGTAGACATCCACGTCGCTGAAGGGGTTGGCCCATCCGGCTGCAGTGGAGCCGGTCAGGCAGATGGCCTCAGCTGCGGCAAGGCCCGGGAACCGGCCCAGCAGACCGGTGAGCGTGAGGTCGGGCGGCGTGAAGACCGCCGGCTGGTCAGACAGGACAGTGATGGACGGTGTGAAGCCGTTCGGTATCGGCATGGGACTGCTCTCCAAGATTTCCGGGAATGGTTTACGCGCGGCCTTCCGGGCGGTCGCTACGGCTTCGCAGCAGCGCGCCGACCGCTTCCACGAAATCGGCGAACCGGGAGTTGGCGAAAATCAGCTGGACGGGCACCCGTTCCGCGAGGGCATCCGAGAGCTGTGCGCACAGCCGGACCGCGCCGATCGAGTCACCGCCTGTGTCGAAGAAGTCCGCCTGCGGATCGACAGCGTGGGAGGCGGTACGGCGTGACCACGCGGCCCGGACCAGGGACTCCAGCTCCACTTCGACGCTGACAGTGCTCAACTTGGTGCCTGCGACCTGTGCCAGGCCCGAGGCAACCTGGATGCGGTCGGGTAGCCAGGCAGGTGGCAGGACGGTCCGCAGGTGGTCGCTGACCAACCGAGCCACCGTGTCGGGGGTTCCCGTAGACTGCACGGTGAGAACGAGCGCGCCGGACTTCCGGTCCAATCGTGCGAGCGCGCCCAGCACTCCATAGCACTCGCGCGCCGCTCCGGCGAGCGACTCGGCGTTCACGGTCACACCACCGCGCTTCAACCGGGTGAGGTCAGCGCGTCCGTGCACATAGACGAACCCATCTGCGCCATGGGAGGCGAGGTCGCCGCTGTCGATTGCGGACTGCGCCGATCCGAAGTGCGGTTGCCCAGCAAGGTGCAGGCGGCCGTGCGGCGAGTCGGGCTGCGGGACGACCTCATGGCGCACGAAGGGCAGTGGACCGCCGATGGGGATGATGCCGACGGACGCGCACGCCTTGGGCAGGTCCTCGCAGTCGAAAATGAAACAGGTCGGCGCTACCTCGGAAGTGCCGTAAGCGTTCAGCATCTTCACCTCAGGAAAGCGCCCGCGCGCCCACTCGGCCAGAGTGCGAGCCCAGGGCTCGCTGCCGACGACGACGAGGCGGACCGACGCGGGCAGACCGCGCCCGGACGAGCGCAGGTACTCGGCCAGGCCCATCCAGTAGGAGCCCGGCAAGTTGACCACGGTGACGGCCTCGGCGTCGAGGAAGCCGAGGAACTGCTCCCCCGTGGGCGCGTGCTCCCACGGGGGCACCACGAGTGTCGCCCCGGCACGGAAGGTCGGGATGACCTCTTCCACGAAGACGTCGAACCCGGGCGGTGCGAATTGCAGCACGCGATCCTCCGCCGTCAGCGCGTACGCGTCCTGGATGTCGCGTACGTAAGAATCGAATACCCCTCGGCTGACGGGGGCGACCTTGGGCTCGCCGATGGTGCCCGACGTCACTGCCAGGTACACGGCCTGCGGCCAGGGAGCCACGGCGGCGGCTGCCGCGTCGCAGGGAGCGACCAGGGGCTCGCCATCGGGAGACGTAGAGACGACGAGGGCCGCGCCCGCGACCTCCCGCAGGCGCTCCCGCCGACCAGCCGGGTCGGCCCCGGAGCCTAGGAGCGGAAGCTGTCCGGCCAGCAGCGCCGCCGTCAGAGCAACGACCGAGGGCAGTCCGCGACCGCACTCCAAAGCCACCACCCTGCGCTCCTCGCCGCCGGTCGCATGGATCTCGGCAGCCAGTTCTTCCGCGCGCGCGACGATGTCACCATGGCGCCATCTGTACCTCGTTGCCACCTCTGCTCCAATCCGATCAGGCTGGCTGGGCTATTGGTGCGTTGGGGCCATGCCGCGGGGGTGCTGTGGTGAGCAAGTCGCTTGTAGCGACCACGTCGCGGGTGCACATGCGGCTAGGCATGGATGCTGCTTTTTACGGATGGTTCGCCGAAACGTTTCATCCATCCAGAAAAAAAAGTGGCTGCTTTGCACACCCGCGCTTCCACACGCACCTCACGCCCACCAGCTCGTCCTGGCTCAGCCAAGTGGGGCGCCGGTGCGTGTTGCTGACGGACATGCAGATCCGGCGTGGCGTGCACAAGTACGTCTAGGTCCTGTCTGAAGTCCAGATCATGAATGTGTGGGATCGCCTGCGCGCGACGGGGTGTCCTTGGTAGTCAAGTGGCCATGGCGCGAGGCGATCTCACCGACGAGCAGTGGTCCCTGATTGAGCCCCATCTCCCGATCGCCGCGGTCGGGCCTATCCCCGACCTGCGGAAATACTTCAACGCGGCGATGTGGCGCTTTCGGACCGGCAGCCCGTGGCGCGACCTGCCGGAGGAGTTCGGCCCCTGGCAGAGTTCCTACGACCGCTTCCAGGTCTGGGCGAAGCAGGGCATCTTCCAGAATCTGATGGAGATGGTGATCGCGGAAGCTGCCGCCCGCGACCAGGTCGACCTGGGGCTGGTCAGCGTGGACTCGGCGACAGCACGGGCACACCACCATGCCGCCGGGATGATCCTGGATCCGGAGCAGCTGGCAGCCCTGGAGGCGGCTGTCGAGGCCGAAAAGGGGGTTTGGTGGAAGGACAACAGCCGCAAGACCGGCAGGAAGAGGACCCCGCCCGCGAGGAGCGACGCCGGGTTCGCCGACGGTACCGGATCCGCTTGACCGCCGCTGACCTGGGGCGTTCGAGGGGTGGGCTGACCAGCAAGATTCATCTGGCGGCTGACCGGCGCTGCCGTCCGCTGGCGTTCGTGCTCACGCCCGGGCAGTGCGGTGACAGTCCGCAGTTCGTCCCGGTGCTGGAGAAGGTGAAGGTCCGCGGGCCGGTCGGGCGCCCGAGGACCCGGCCGGACGCCATAGCCGGCGACAAGGCGTACTCGTCCCGCAGCAACCGTGCTCACCTGCGCAAACGCAACATCAAGGCCGTCATCCCGGAGAAGAAGGACCAGGCCGCCAACCGGAAGAAGAAAGGCCGCAAGGGAGGCCGCCCCGTCAGCCACGACTCCGCGCTCTACAAGGAGAGAAACACCGTCGAGCGGTGCATCAACCGTCTCCGAAACTGGCGGGGCATCGCCACCCGCTACGACAAGACCCCAACCAGCTACGAAGCCGGACTGCACCTGTGCGGTGCGATGCTCTGGCTCCGCAGCATCACACCGCCCTCATGATCCGAACTTCAGACAGGACCTAGGGCCCGCAGGAAGGCGGGGGTGGTGCCGAGCATTTCGGCGGCCCGGCCCATCGTGTAGGCGGGGTAGTCGTCGTCGTCAAGTCGGCCGTACGAGTCGTCTGCTGTCATCTGCACCTCTCTCTGGAACGCGTGGAGGGGCCCTGGTGCCGTACCGGCACCAGGGCCCCGAAGGAACTTCTACACCACGTGCCGACCCTGATACCGCGCCGGCCTTCTGTGTCCGCCTGCCCGACCCAGTTGCTGTCGGGCGTGCGGGGATCGCGGTTGCTTGACCGGAGACCACCTCACTATCGATGTCCTGCGGTACCCGGACTCGAGACTTCCGTCCGGGCGATCCTGATGGTGCTTCGTTCCTCCGTTCTTCCCTCGGTAATCAACTACCTAATACGGGGTAATGCGTACTGCTGGTGATGCGAACTGCTGAACGACCTGTGACAGCGTCGCTCTTCGGCAGCCAGCCCCGTCGCCCGTCCTGCGTCTGCTCTGGCTTGGAACCCCACTGCCGAACTTCCCGGTGCGCGCGTCCGCAGCCGACGCCTTCACCGGGGGTACTGCTCACTACTTCACTGCGGGTACTGCGTACTGCACTCGCGGGTACCGCATCTGCCGTGACCGCGGTCCCGCTTCCGGCGGCCCCTGATCACTGCGGGCCACCCGGTCCGGCCGTCAGTCCCGTCGCCGTCCTGCAACAACCCTGGCTTCGAAACTTCACCGCCGCACCGTCCTGCGAACTGCAACTACCTGTACTGCTGGTGCTGCTTGCCGGCAGTTCGTCTCTGCCAGGCCCTGCTGTCCTTCTGGGCTACGTGAGAAACCATAGCCACGCCACTGCCCAATGTCTACTGCGGCCAATATAGATTTCCGCGTGTCCAGCGACGAGATAATCAACTTCGAACAGTGACGCGGGTGTCGACGCAGGGCGGTTGCACCGGGTTAGCCGCGCCCGCACCGGCCTACCCGGCGCGTTCGGCGCGGGCGCGGCGGATGGCGGCATCCTGGACGGCGGAGGCGGCCTCGCGGGCCTGGGTGCGGTGGTCGGCGAAGGCCGAGCAGGGGCGGGGATGCGGGGGGAGTCGCCGTCGTCGACCGCAGCGGGACGCTGATGGGAGGGGTCGACGGCGGCGAGGTGCGCTTCGAGAGTCAGGCGGTAGCCGGCCGATGCGGTCTCCTGTGTCTCCACCGGCCCGGCCGGAACCGCGGCCGCGGCCACGCCGGGGTGGCGGCTGGCGGCCGAGGGCGGGGTGGCATCTCCACTCCCGAGCCACGCCCCGAAGTTCTGCTGAACCACTGAAAATTAGAGTTGATTCAAGCTGCTTGTGTCGCTTAAGATCGAAGCGGAAGTCAGCGAAAAGGGTCCCTGGGGCCACCGATGGCAGGAGAACGCATGGCCACGCTCAGCATCCACTTCGACCCCGCCGTCATCGCCCGGCTCACGAGCGCGAGCGGCGACGACACCATCCACGTCACCCTGTCCCTCGGTGGAGGATCCGACAGCGCAACAGCCGCGCCCGTCGTCCCGCACGGGCCGCTCGCCGCCCTGATGCAGGCCGGACTCCTCGAGCCGGACACCGTCCTCACCTTCCACCAGCGCCGTGCCAACCGGTCGGGCCGCGCGGTCGTCACCGCCGACGGCCAGCTCATCGTCGACGGCCACCCCTCGCCCTTCCCCTCCCCCTCCAAGGCCGCCGAGGCGGTCACCGGCAACGTCATCAACGGATGGACCCTGTGGCACGCGCCCGACGGATCCACCCTGGACCAGCTGCGCCAGAAGCTGGACGCCGAGTAGGCGGCCCCGGCCGTTGTGGCCCTGCGGACGACGTCGCAGGGCCACAACGGCAACACCTGATGGGACACAAGAGCGGGAACGCGGCCGGGAGACGTTGGTGGAGAAGTACGGCGAGCTGCTCGCCGAGGTGATCGTGCCGTAGCTGACCGCGGGCGCGGTGGCGCAGGAGCACCCGGTGGTGGTGTTCGTGGCCGGGCAGGCCGGCAGCGGCAAGACGCTGGTGATGGACCTCGTGCACGCCGCCCTCGGCCAGCGGGGCGGTGCGGTGCGGGGGGGGGACGGTTACAAGGCCCCGCACCCGCACTACAGCACCTTCTTGGCCGAGGACGTGCGGACGGCCGGTGTGCGGGTGCGGCCGGAGACCTACCGCTGGCAGGCCGAGGTCGAAGCCCACCCCCGCGGCCGCCGGTTCGACGTGGTGGCGGAGGAGGCCCTGGCCAATCCGGCCGGGTGGCTGGCAACGCTCGCCGTCTACCGCGCGGCCGGCTGCCGGGTCGAGGTGGTGGCCCTGGCCGTGCCGGAGGCTGTTTCCCAGCTCGGTGTGCTGGACCGGTACCTGCGCCTAGCCCACACGGCAAGCCGCGCGGCACCCGCGTACGCCCCCAGCGGTAGCCTCCGGCAGCCGCACCCGCGGGATTCGGGCGGAGCGACCGCATGGGTCCCGCGGGACGGACTTCTCACCCCTCGCGCAGCGCAGGTCCCAGCGCATTCAACCAGGTGCCGCGTACGGTGGCCCACTCCCTGACGCAGCCTTCCGCACGGCCGACAGGGAGAGCATCCGGGCTGACAAGGTCCCGGTGACGGCCGGGAGCGGAACCATAGACGTAGCAGAGTTCGTTGACGGAACGCTCGCGATCCGGGGAGTGCTCATCCTCGCCGCTGTCGTCGGCGTCCTCGGTTATCTCCGCCAAGAGGCGCCACGCCTCTGCCGCTGCACGTAGCCGCAGTTCGCCGACAGCGCCCTTGTCCAGCAGCATCAGGGCGGCGAACTGGTCGGCAAAGTCCTCCTCCCTTCCCGGCACCCGCAGATCGAGGACGTCGATGAGGGCGTGGGCGGTTTCATGGAAGATTGTTTCCAGGAGCACTGCCGCGACTTCGTCATCGGCCCGTTGGTTCCCGTCCTGCCGGAAAAGGTCCCGTACTTCGGAGACTTCCTCGTAACAGATCTCCATACGACGCGCCTCCGGATCGTACGAGGACCCCGCACCGTCACAGGACCGGACGACGAGAGGTATCGGCCGGTCCACCGTGACCAAGTCGGCAACCGCCACAGCGGCCTCCTCCGTCAGCCTCCGTTCGCGCAGGAAAGCAGCGTCCTCCCGATCGGAGCCCGTCGCCTCCTCGTATCGGGTCATGATGACCGAGTCCTGAGCATCAGGAGTCCCGGACGCCCCGGCGTTCTGGCATGCGGACCCACCGGCGGCAACCAGCACCACCGTCGCCACCACCCCCAGCCGCGTGCGGGACCAGCACGCCAGTCCGGCCCAGCCCGTCTGTGTCCCCGCGCCCACCCTGGACTCTGCTGCGCAATTCGTTCAGGCGGAGAGTCGGTAGCTGAGCCGTTCGAGTCTGCTGCTGCGGCGGGTGCGGTCGAGGGGGCCGGTGGTCCAGTGGGCGTCGAGTCTGACGATGTTGAGTGCGGTGGCGGAGAAGGCGTGTTGGAGGCGGACTTTCGGCAGGCCGCGGTAGCGGGCCTGGCGGATGCCGGTGATGTCGAGGGCCTGGTTGATGGTGCCCGCGACGCCGGCGCGGAGGGCGTACTTGTTCTTCCAGGTCTCGCTCTTCTGTTCGGCGCGGGCCCGGGCGAGGTTCTCGTGGAGTTCCTCGGGCCGCGGGGTGAGCATGCGCCGTCCGAGTTTCGAGGCGGTGCACTGCTGCTGGAAGGGGCACTCGCGGCAGGTCAGGACGCTGAAGGTGATCACGATGGCGTCCTTGCCATGCTGCTTGACGGGGTTCCAGTGGGAGCTGGTCTGGCCGGCGGGGCAGCGGACCTGGCGGGTCTTCCAGTTGATGGTGAAGGCGGTCTTGTCGAAGCCGGCGGCGGCCTTGGCCTGCGCGGAGCGGTCCAGGAGGACCGGGGTGACCATGTGGACGCCCTGCTTCATGGCTTTGGTGATCAGGTCGGCCGACGGGTAGCCGGAGTCGAGGTAGTGCTCGCCGGGCTTGACCCCGTGCTCGGCGAGCTTGTGCTGGATCGGCGCGGTCACCTTCACGTCCGGCACCGTCGCGTCGGTGGTGTGCACATCGGTGATCAGGTTCGGCATCACCCCTGTCCCGGCGTCCGCGTCGGTGTCGGTGTCGGTGTCGGGGGGTGTGGTGCAGGTTTCCGTGAGATGGATCTTGTAGCCGCACCAGAAGAGATCGTCGCCCTTGGCCGCCCAGCGTGCGTCCGCGTCGTAGGGGGAGACCAGGCGGAGTTGACCGGGCGGGACGCCGTCGTCGGCGTCCCGCTTCTTGATCACCTGCCGTCCCCGGGCATCGCTGCGGATGATGTAGGTCTGCACCAGGACCTGCCGCAGCAGGGCCACGGCCTCGATCTCACGGACCCACACCGGGGCGTCAGCAGCCCAGGCGGCCTGGCACAAGGCGAGGGCGTCCTGGCCGAAGACCTGGGCGAGGCGATCGCGCTTGGCCTGCGAGGAAGGCATCTTCCAGCCGTCGATCCTGGGCCCGTACCGCTCGGCGAACTCCGTCACGTCGATCTGCCCGGCCAACCAGGCCGGGGCCGCGACCGCGAGGGCCTCCAGAGCCGCCCGCACACTCTCGCCGGCCAACTCCAGGCGGTTCAGGTCCCGCACCGCGCTGATCACATGGGTCGAGTCGGTTCGCTGCTTACCCCCGGCCACCACCAGCCCGGCGTCCTTGCAGTGCTGAAGGAGCCGGTCGAAGACGACCCGTTCCATGCCGTTGTCCGCGAGCCGTGCCCGGAACCGGCACAGCACGCTGGCGTCGAAGCCGATGTCGTCAACTCCACCCCGAGCGCGTACTTCCAGTCGATCGCCCGTACCGCCATCGCCGCGGCCTGCCGGTCCGTCAGGTCCTCCGCGAACTGCAACACCGTCACCAGCGACAACACCCCAGGCGACAATCCCGGCGCCCCGCGCACCCCGAACGCCTCCGCGAACGGCTCATCAACGAAGACCTCCGCGAGGCGGTCCCGCACCCGTATCGCCAGGCTCCCCTTCGGGAACGCCGCCCGGGCCACCATCACGGTCTGTTCCGGGACCTCCGGCAGCCCCACCGGCCGCATCGACATGTCCTACCGCCTCCATGGCCGCACAACAGAAGAAGCGACCTCAGAAACGATCATCGCCGACCCGCCCTCACCCCCGCAGCGAATTGCGCAGCAGAGTCCACCAGCGGGGGAGTGGTGGCTCCCCGGCACAGGCGGTTCAAAACCCGGTTTTGAAACACGACTACCCTCGGTCCTTCCCAGGGAGGCGATACGTGGCATCCTGTCCCGGTCCGCTAGTACCAGCCAGTCCGGCTGGGAAGCATACGGAGCATCAGGAGTACCACCCATGGCACGGATCACCGCGCTCATCAACCGCAAGGGTGGAGTCGGGAAGTCGACTCTCACCGTCAACACTGCGGCCATCACCGCCCACGTCTTGGGCGCGCCCCCCGAGGGCGACCCCCACTACGTCGCAGCCGTCTCCGCCGACCCTCAGGGCTCCACCACCTGGTGGTCGGAACGAGTCGGCCACGAGCTGCCCTTCTCCTTCGAGCAGATCAACTCCAAGGACGACCTGGAGCTCTTCTCCGCTCTAAAGAAGTCCCGCAAGATCAAGCACGCCTTCATCGACACCCCGGGCTGGATGGACCTCCCCGACGACGAGAAGGAAGAAGCTGGCGACCCGTTCGGCAAGAGCACCGCCGCCGACGCCATGCGCGCCGTGCTGGCCAACGCCGACGACATCATCGTCCCCGTCGAGCCCGAGCCTCTTGGGTTCATGCCGACCCGCGACACCATCGAGGAAGTGGTCAAGCCTCTCGGCATCCCCTACCTCGTCGTCATCAACAACTGGGACCCGCGCGACGGCGAAGCCGACCTTGACCAGACCAAGGACTTCATCCGGTCGCAGGGCTGGAACCTGGCCAACACCGTCGTCCGCCACTACAAGGTCCACACCCGGGCGGCTCTCGAAGGCAGTGTCGTCACCCAGTACAAGAAGAACCGGGTCGCGATGGAAGCCCGCGAGGACTTTTACCAGCTCGCCCTCGAGCTCGGCGCTGGCAAGAAGGGTGCGCGCTGATGGCGACGAAGAAGCCCTGGGCCGACCTTCTCGACGGGCCGGGCAAGCCCGGCAGCAAGCGAGCCACTGCAGGCGAGCCGGTCAAGGCAGAAG
The DNA here is from genome assembly GCF_035994945.1 of Streptomyces sp. NBC_01216. Taxonomy (NCBI): domain Bacteria; kingdom Bacillati; phylum Actinomycetota; class Actinomycetes; order Kitasatosporales; family Streptomycetaceae; genus Streptomyces; species Streptomyces sp. NBC_01216. The sequence continues at coordinate 123,931 of NZ_CP108679.1, read as the reverse complement.
CACCGCCGACCACCGTCTACATGCACACCCTGGTCGGCAACCCCGAGAACCCGCGCACCGACGCCGACTACAGCAACGACGACTCCGACTTCCGCGAGCTTAAGGAGTCGATGAAGTCCGTCGGACAGCTCCAGCCGGCCGTCGCCATGTCCCGCGAAGCGTTTCTCCTAGTCAAGCCTGAGCACGGCCAGGCTCTCGGCGACGCGCAGTGGGTCGTCATCCTCGGCAACCGGCGCTTCCACGCGGCCAAGCAGCTCGGCTGGACGAAGTTCGAGATCCGGGTCCGCGACCGCCTCGGCAACGAAGACGACGACAAGCTCGACGAAGCCGTCGTCATTGAGAACATCCACCGCAAGAACATCCCTCCCTACAAGGAGGCCGAGTTCCTGCAGCGGATGGTCGAACGCCACGGCTCCCAGGAGAAGGTCGCGGAGCGCATCGGCAAGTCGCAGATGTACGTCTCCAACCGCTTGGCCCTGCTCAACCTGCCGCCCGAGCTCCAGGACGCCGTCGACACAAAGCAGCTCAAGGTGAAGACGGCCGAGAAGATCGCCAAGATCCAGGACCCGGAACAGCAGAAGGCCATTGCTGCCGAGGAGCTGCGCAAGGCCCAGGCACCGAAGGCCCCGCGGAAGCGCGCGGCCGCTCCGGTGGCTCCGCCGGTTCAAAACCCGGTTTTGAACGAGGCCCACAACACAGAGGAAACAGCCGCCGCTGGCATCTCTGTCCCGGCCCGCCCTACCCTCGTTGTGCCCGAGCCGCGCCTACATGAGACCAGTCCCGAAGACACTGCGACTGCCGTGCCATGGCACGACGGAGCGGCTCTCATGGACATGGCCTTCGAACGGCTCGACCCCGTCCAGCGAAGTGAGTTCATCCTCCGCTACTTCCGTCGCAGCACTGGAGTCGAGGCCGTCATCACAGACATGCGGGGAGATCTCTCACCACAGGCTCGCGCCTCTCTCGCAGCTATCCTCCAGCAGGTCGCCACCGGCCTTCTCCGAGACGCCTAGTACTCCAGCAGCACTTCGTGGCTTGACCTGGGGAAACGTCGAGCGGGTGGGAGTGTAGCGGGCAGGAGTCGGTCACGGACGGCTTCTGCCCGCCAGCCCCTCGAAGGAGTGCCCACGACGACGAGATCGCTCCCGGCCGGGGAAGCCTCAGGTCGTGATCACCGAACAGGCCGAGACCTGGGACCGCGACCTGGACCACCTCTTCACCGCCGTCGGGCACCGCTTCGGCCGCGTCGAACCCCGCCGCCGGATGCGGGACTACGTGCGCGCACTGCTCGCCCCGGTAGCACGAAAGAACTGTTGGGTGCGCCACGAGGCGCCATGTGACCGAGTGGAGGTGCGAGACCTCTACCGCCGGGCCGTCGCAGCGGCCGGGTAGAAGCTGAGGGCAGTCCGGGCCGGGGAACGCCGGTGAGGATGGCAAGCAGCCCTGACAACGCCGGGACGGCGCGGTACTGCCAGACGCGTCGGGTTCGGCAAGCAAGGCCAGAAGGCGTACGAAGAGGAACCCGTGTAAAGCCCCGTAAGTCTTGTCACCGGGCTCAAATCTGGCGGATATGGGCCCGGGGTGCAGTGCGTGACCGCTCGCTTCGGTAGGGGCGGTCAACTCCGAAGCCGGTCTCCAACTGCCGGTGGGGAGGCCACGTTGAAGGTCTGCGGCGTAGGCGTGGTGATGCTGCCGGGGTAGTAGCGGGACGCCGACCTGGCCGATCGGCACATGGTGAACGTGGGAACCGCCTGCGGTCGCCCTCGCTCCTGGGCATCCGGTCCGGAGAGGGAGGGCAGGCCCGTTGCCGGCTGAAGGCCGCAGGTGGGACGGAGGCCCCGTAGTAGTCCGAGCGGAGGAAAGCTCCGTGCATGGCGAAGGGGGCCAGCAAGCCGGCGGGGAGGATGCTGCAATGCCGGGAGGCCGCTGGTGAATACCGACGCGCTGGAGTTCGCGCTGCTCAAGGCCGAACGCCGGGTACTGGAGATGCAGACCAAGCTGCACTGTTGGGCGACCGACGATCGTGATCACCGGTTCGATGACCTGTTCAATCTCGCTGCCGATCCCGCGTTCCTGCTGGTGGCGTGGGCTCGGGTGCGAAGGAACAGGGGCGCTCGCTCGGCCGGAGTGGACGGGCAGACCGCCCGCTCCGTGGAGGACGGGCAAGGTGTTGAGGGGTTCCTCAGCGAGGTGCGGTCCGGCTTGAAGGACCGTACTTTCCGTCCGCTTCCCGTGCGTGAACGGATGATGATGGCGTCCCTTGTCGTGGTGTAGCCGATCACGGTGAGGGAGTGCGCCGGGGGCGCGTGCTGACGTGGCTTCCGCTCCCTGCCAGAGGGCGGGCCACCGTGCAACTCTCCGTAGTGAACGGGCAGTTCAACGCGGGAGGTGCAGGGTGGCCCTGTCACAGCATGACCTACTCCGGTTGCTGGAGTCACTACGTTCGGGGGACGGGCTAGAACTCGTTCGGGGTGTGGCCGAGCGGATGCTCCAGGAGCTGATCGAGGCCGAGGCCACCGCGAGGATCGGCGCGGAATGGAACGAGCACACCGAGACGCGCACCGCGCTCCGCAACGGCCACCGCGACAAGACGCTGACCACCCAGGCCGGCGACCTGGACCTCGCGATCCCCAAACTGCGGTCGGGGAGCTTCTTCCCCGCGCTTCTGGAACGGCGCCGTCGCATCGACCAGGCGTTATACGCGGTGATTATGGAGGCTTACGTCCACGGCGTGTCGACCCGGTCGGTCGACGACCTGGTCAAGGCCCTCGGCGCGGACACCGGGGTCTCCAAGAGCGAGGTCTCGCGGATCTGCCAGGACCTGGACGGTCAGCTGACCGCGTTCCGCAGCCGGCCCCTGGACCATGTCCGGTTCCCCTACGTCTATCTGGATGCGACCTACTGCAAGGCGAGGGTCGAGCACCAGATCGTCTCCCGGGCCGTGGTCATCGCCACCGGCATCACCGAGGAGGGCGGCCGGGAAGTGCTGGGAGTGATGGTCGGCGACAGCGAGACCGAGGTGTTCTGGACCGAGTTCCTGCGTCACCTGCGCGAACGCGGACTGAGCGGGGTCCGCCTCGTCATCGGCGACCACCACCTGGGACTGGTCAAGGCCATCCGCAAGGTCATGCTCGGAGCCGCCTACCAGCGCTGCAGGGTTCACTTCCTGCGCAACGTGTTCAGCGTGATCAACAAGGAAGCGGGCGAGATGGCCGCCGCGACGATCCGCACGATCTTCGCCCAGCCCACCGCCGACGCGGTCCGGGCCCAGCTCGACACCGTCGCCGACATGCTCGGCAAACAGTTCCCAAAGGTCAAGGAGATGCTCCTGGAGGCCAAGGACGACCTGACCGCCTTCGCCGCCTTCCCCGAGCGACATTGGAAGAAGATCCAGTCCACGAACCCGCTGGAACGGATCAACCGCGAGGTCAAGCGCCGCACCGACGTCGTCCAGGTCTTCCCCAACGACGACGCGCTCCTGCGACTGGTCACCGCCGTGCTCTTCGAACTGCACGACAAGTGGATCGCCTTCCCCCGCCGTTACCTGCCCGAGGGAAGCATGGACCAGCTCTACCCCGCCAAGCTCCCCAAAAACGCCCCCGCGCTACCCAACACCACCAACACGACCGCCGAATGATCGGCTACACCACGACAAGGGACATGACCCGGATGATCCCCAAGCCAGGAACGGCCAAGCGCCGTCGGCTGGGGATTCCGACCGTGCGGGACCGGGTGGTCCAGGCGTCCCTGAAGCTGGTACTGGAGCCGATCTTCGAGGCGGATTTCCTTCCGTGCTCCTACGGGTTCCGCCCGAAGCGCCGGGCTCATGACGCGCTCGCCGAGGCACACCACTTCGCCAAGAACTCCTATGAGTGGATGGTGGAGGGGGACATCGAGGCGTGCTTCGACTCGATTGACCACACGGCCCTGATGGGCCGGGTGCGCCGCCGAGTCGGAGACCGGCGCGTTCTTGACCTGGTGAAGGCGTTCTTGAAGGCGGGCATCCTTACGGAAGGCGGTCAGTCCAAGGACACCGATACCGGCACTCCGCAGGGTGGAATCCTCTCGCCGCTGCTGGCCAACATCGCCCTGTCCGTCCTCGATGAGTTCATCGCGGCAGGTCCGGGCGGGCCGAACTCCACACAAGGCCAGCGGGCCCGGCGACGTCGGCAGGAGCTGCCCAACTACCGGCTCTTCCGGTACGCGGACGACTTTCTGATCGCCGTGACCGGGACCCGCGAGCAGGCCGAGGACATACGCACCCAGGTGGCGAAAGTGCTCGCCCCGATGGGTCTGCGACTGTCTGTGGAGAAGACGGCGATCACCCATATCGACGAGGGGCTGGACTTCCTCGGGTGGCGCCTCCAGCGCCACCGCAAACGAGGAACCCAGAAGCACTACGTCTACCTCTACCCCTCCAAGAAGGCCCTCCAGGCCGTCAAGGAGAAGGTCAAGACGCTGTGTCGACAGGACACGAACCTGCCGCTGGCAGTCGTGCTGCACCAGCTCAATCCGGTGCTGCGGGGCTGGACGGCGTACTTCCGGCACGGGGTGTCGTCCGCGACCTTCCAATACCTGTCGGCCTTCACCTGGCGCCAGGTCTTCGGATGGCTGCGGCGCAAGAACCGCCGGTCCAACTGGAAGATTCTGCGCCGTCGCTACTGCGCGGGCCGATGGTGGCCCGCCGATGATGAGGTGGTCTTGTTCAGGTGCGCGAAGGTGCGGACCAACCGCTACTTGTATCGCGGAAACAAGATCCCCTCGCCTTGGCCCAGCGGGAGCATGATGACAGCGGTCGCCTGAGAGGGCTTGTGGAGAGCCGGATGCCTGGAGATCGGGCACGTCCGGTTCGGGAGGCGGGCCGGGGAGACCCACCGGCGGCAACGTCGACAGGGCGCCCCGGTCCGACCTCACCAGCTCGCCGAACACGCCGGCCATTCCACCCCCGACGGTCTGCAGTACCTGCTCTCCCGCGCCCGCTGGAACCCCGACGACATCCGCGATGACCTGCAAACCTATGTAGCCGAACAACTCGGCCGCCCCGATGGGGTACTGATCATCGACGACACCGGATTCCTGAAGAAGGGCACCACCTCCGCCGGAGTCCAAAGGCAGTACTCCGGCACCGCCGGCCGCACCGAGAACTGCCAGATCGGCGTATTCGCCGCCTACGCCAGCACGGCCGGCAGAGCCCTGGTGGACCGGGAGCTCTACCTGCCCAAGTCCTGGACCGACGACCGCGACCGCTGTCGCGCGGCGAAGGTCCCCGACGAGCGGGAGTTCGCCACCAAGAACACCCTCGCCCAGGCGATCGTCCGCAGGGCACTGGCCTCGCCGCTGCCGATCGCCTGGGTGACGGCGGACGCCGCCTACGGACAGGACAACCGTTTCCGCCGGATGCTGGAAACATCCGGCGTCGGCTACGTCCTCGCCGTCCCGAAGTCCCAGTTCTCCCTGGCCGGCCCGCGCATCGACATGGCCTTCGAGCAGGCCCCCGACCAGGCATGGGAACGCCGTTCCTGCGGCGCGGGCGCGAAGGGACAGCGCGAGTACGACTGGGCGGCCGTCCAGCTACGACCGGTGGCCGAGTACGACCAGCAGGACGGCGTGCTGATCCGTCGACGGTGGGCGCTGGCGCGACGCAGCCTCAGCCGGCCGGACGAGATCTCCTACTACCTCGCCTATGCGCCCCTGGATGTCGGCGTGGACGAGCTGGTGCGGGTGGCCGGATCCCGGTGGGCGATCGAGGAGTGTTTCCAGGCGGCGAAGAACGAGTGCGGCCTGGACGAGTACGAGGTTCGCCGCTACGTCGGCTGGTACCGGCACATCACCCTGGCCATGCTCGCCCACGCCTTCCTCGCCGCGATGAGCGCGCAAGCAGCCGAAAAAGGGGATCCACCAGTGAGGATGCCGAGGTCATCGCGCTCACTGTGGCTGAAGTGCGGCGACTCCTGGCAGCTCACACACCCCAAGACCCCCGCGGCCGCACCCACGCACTGAGCTGGTCGCGCTGGCGCCGCCGACGCCAACTGGTGGCCCGCCGCTGCCACTACCACCGTCGTGGGCACTCCTTCGAGGGGCTGGCGGGCAGAAGCCGTCCGTGACCGACTCCTGCCCGCTACACTCCCACCCGCTCGACGTTTCCCCAGGTCAAGCCACGAAGTGCTGCTGGAGTACTAGACCCAATACCAGTGATTTAGGGCTTTCTGCGGGTGTAGATGGTCTTCGTGGGCTCGGCGATCGTGACTGTTGGGGCGTCGGGTCGCGGTGGTGTGTGGTGTTCGGCGCGTTTGAGGGCCCAGTTACTCAGTGCGCCACCGGTGCAGGATCGCCAGGTGAAGCTGGCCCCCCTCGCGAAATCCCTGCCGTTCTGGCCAGCCCGCCTCCCCGTGGATACCGCATGCCCTGCTGATGCCGCACGGGCGACGAGCCGTCAGCCCCTACCACTCCACGAGTTCAACTTCAGTAGGTCCTGTCCGGGCGTAGGCCTTTCGCATCAGTCGGAACAGGGCGTGCCCGCGGCTCCCCCGGGGCCGCGGGTCCGCCGTCGTCTTTCCTCCGGCCCGGAGTCAGTCCGCCATCGGCAGGTAGACCCGGTTACCCGAGGCCGCGAACTCCTTGGACTTCTGCAGCATGCCCTCGGCGATCGCCTCGTCCGACTCCGCCGGCTCGTCACCGCCGAACTGCTCGGTGATGCTCCTGCTGATCTTCATCGAGCAGAACTTCGGCCCACACATCGAGCAGAAGTGCGCGGTCTTCGCCGGTTCCGCCGGAAGCGTCTCGTCGTGGAACTCCCGCGCCGTATCCGGGTCCAGGGCCAGATTGAACTGGTCCTCCCAGCGGAACTCGAAGCGCGCGTCCGAGAGGGCGTCGTCCCACTCCTGCGCACCCGGGTGTCCCTTGGCGAGGTCCGCGGCATGGGCCGCGATCTTGTACGTGATGACGCCGGTCTTGACGTCGTCCCGGTTCGGCAGGCCCAGGTGCTCCTTGGGCGTGACGTAGCAGAGCATCGCGGTGCCCCACCAGGCGATCATCGCCGCGCCGATGCCCGAGGTGATGTGGTCGTAGGCCGGGGCCACGTCCGTCGTCAGCGGGCCGAGCGTGTAGAACGGCGCCTCCTCACAGATCTCCTGCTGGAGGTCGATGTTCTCCTTGATCTTGTGCATCGGGACATGTCCGGGGCCCTCGATCATCGTCTGCACGTGGTGACGCTTGGCGATCGTGTTCAGCTCGCCCAGTGTGCGCAGCTCCGCGAACTGGGCCTCGTCGTTGGCATCCGCGATCGAACCGGGACGCAGGCCGTCGCCCAGCGAGTACGTGACGTCGTATGCCGCCAGGATCTCGCAGAGCTCCTCGAAGTTCGTGTAGAGGAAGTTCTCCTCGTGGTGCGCGAGGCACCACGCGGCCATGATCGAGCCGCCGCGGGAGACGATGCCGGTCTTACGTCGCGCGGTGAGCGGGACATAGGGCAGCAGCACACCCGCGTGCACCGTCATGTAGTCGACGCCCTGCTCGGCCTGCTCGATGACCGTGTCCTTGTAGATCTCCCAGCTCAGCTCCTCGGCCCGGCCGTCGACCTTCTCCAGCGCCTGGTAGAGCGGCACGGTGCCGATCGGCACGGGGGAGTTGCGCAGCACCCACTCGCGGGTGGTGTGGATGTTGCGGCCGGTGGACAGGTCCATGACCGTGTCCGCGCCCCATTTGGTGGCCCAGGTCATCTTCTCCACCTCCTCCTCGATGGAGGAGGTCACGGCGGAGTTGCCGATGTTGGCGTTGACCTTCACCAGGAACCGCTTGCCGATGATCATCGGCTCGATCTCCGGGTGGTTGACGTTCGCCGGCAGGACGGCACGCCCGGCGGCGATCTCCTCACGCACGACCTCCGGGGAGACGTTCTCCCGGATCGCCACGAACTCCATCTCCGACGTGATCTCGCCGCGGCGGGCGTAGGCGAGCTGGGTCACCGCCTGTCCGCCGCGGCCACGGCGGGGCTGCCGGGGCCGGCCGGGGAAGACGGCGTCGAGGTTGCGCAGCCCGCCCCGCGGCGAGGTGTGCTTGATGCCGTCGTCCTCGGGACGGACGGGGCGGCCGGCGTACTCCTCGGTGTCTCCGCGCCCGATGATCCAGTTCTCGCGCAACGGCACCAGTCCACGGCGGACATCGGTCTCGGTCTGCGGGTCGGTGTACGGTCCGGACGTGTCGTACAGCGTCACGTCCTTGGCATTGGTGAGGTGCACCTGCCGGACCGGCACACGGAGGTCGCGGCGCGAACCCTCGACGTACGCCTTGTGCCAGCCGATCGACTTCCCGCTCCCGTTCTCGCCCTCGTTCGGGCCGGAGGCAGGCATGCGTGTGTCCTGAACGGTCATCGTGACCTACTCCCTACGCCGGCATTACCCGGTAACAGGTTCGGCGGTCGGCGCAGCTGTCCCGTACGGAGTACGAAGGTCAGCGCCCTCTCAGCCCGGTGCTCCGAGCTCCCGCGTGTGTAAAGGTGTCACCACGCTAGCGCCCCCTCGGGCATGCTGAACAGTGTTGGGCCCCTTCGATGTTGGGATGATCGGCCGGTGACTTCCTCGCATCAGCCTCCCGCACCCGACGACTGCGCAGGTAGGAGCAGTTCTTGTGGGAGTCGTACGTCTCGCGCACTCGGTCCGGCCTCTTGCGTGGCTGTCCCCGGCCAAGTCTGGGCACCCGGATCGTTTCCAGCACCGCTGCTGCCGCGCACCCCCAGGTGGCAGTTCCGGCCCAGTACGGGCCGCCGTGTATCAAGGCCCTCGCGTTGTATATGTTCCATCTGCCAGCACCTGCCGTACGAGCGGTGCGCGGAGGTATTCGCCGACTGCCTGGGCGCCGATGTGGCCACCTCGACTCTGATCGGGTGGAACAGGGCCGCCGCGCAGGCGGCCGCCCCGCACACCGAGGCGGTGCCGCAGCGGCTGATCGCGTGCGACGTGGTCGGCTTCGACGAGACAGGCACCCGGCGGGTAGACGGCCGCGCCTGATAGGTCCACACCGCCTGCACCCGCACGCTGACGCTCTACCAAGTCCACGCCAAGCGCGGAGTACAGGCGTTCGAGGCTATGGACTGTCCTGCCGCACGGCTGGAAGCCGTACAAGACCTACACCGACGCGGTCCCCAACAACGCCTCGGAGCAGGCCATCCGGATGGCCAAAGTGCAGCAGAAGATCTCCGGCGGTTGGCGCACGATGCTCGGCGCCGAGCGCTTCTTCGCCTTGCGCGGCTACACCTGTCCGCCGCCGCGAAACAACGCAAGGACCTGCTCGACGTGGTTACCCGGCTCTTCGACGGCCGAGGAGCCTGGATACCCGTTCTGGCCTGATCACCAATTCAGTCACGGCTTCCGAGCCTCATAAGATCTCCGACCGGGATCGCTGGCGTGCATCATGCCCTCAAGGTGCGCCGAAGATCGTCCGCCACGCATGCGGCGAGGCGTTGCCACGCCGGGCCAGCGAAGAGGTGATCGGCTCCTTCCACCTCGCGGACCAGCATCGGACCGGTGGTCTCGGTGCGCCAGCCGTTGACGTCGCAGGGCCGGATCTCCGGATCCTCAACGCCGCAGAACACAGTGATGGGCACCTCCCGCAGCCCCCCTGATCGGTAGTTGTAGCCAGATACTGCATGCATGTCCGCTTCGAGTACTGGCAGCAGCATGTCCACGATGTCCGGATCATCGAGCAGTTCACTGCTCAGGTAGCGCTTGGCGAGGGACGCGCGGGAGCCGAGTTCCTCCTCCGCGCCCCGAGCGGCCTCCTCCGGCGGTAGCTGGGAGGCCACCAACAACAGGGCCGTAGTCGGGCCGAGAGCTCGCGCCAGCTCGAAGCCCACCAGGGCGCCGGAGCAGTGGCCGAAGACGGCGACCCTCCGATGGGAGAGCCGGGCGATCTCGCGGTCCAGTTCATCGACGATGTGGGTGACATTGGTCAGCGGGGCTTCGGACATTCGGCTCTCACGGCCAGGCATGCGTACCCCGTACACCGTGACCTCCGGTGGGAAGAGCGGCCCCCAGGTGCGGAAGGGCGCGGCGCCCGCGCCCGCCCACGGGATGCAGACGAGGGCCGGGCCGTCGGCGGGGCCAGTCGCCCACGGGATGAGGGCGGGTGCCGCTTCACGGCGGCCTGCGGGTGAGTTCACTGGGCAGACACCGTCCCGTCGGCCTCGCCCCGCCAGTCCGCGCCGTGCGCTGCCCAGCGCACCACAGGGCGTATCGCGAGCCCGGCAGTCGCGAACAGAACGCCGAGCAGGGCCCAGCCCGCCTTACCGTGCTCGACTGCCGTCATGGTGACCAGGATCGGGCCCACCATAGTGCTCACCGACATGCCCGACGCGAAGACGCCCTGGTACACGCCGTGCGCCCGCGCGTCAGCGAGTTCGTAGCCCAGTGTCCAGCCGGCTGCGGCGGAAAGGATCTCAGCGAACACCTGGATCACCGCGCCCGCAATCAGCACTGTCACCGCCCACGCTGGCGACAGGCCCGCCGAGAGCGCGAACACTGCGCAACTTGCCGCCAGCAGCAGTCCCGCCCGGCCCATCGCCCGTACCGCGCCGGGTACCTCGGCGACTCCCCGGGCCGCCCGCACCTGGAGCAGTGCCACGAGTGCGCAGTTGACGATCACCAGGAGAGCCACCGACCAGCGAGGCGCCTCGGTCCGTTGGACAATCCACAGTGGCAGGGCCACGTCCAGCAGGCTGATCTGGAGCAGCATCACGGAGTTGAGGACCGTCAGCGCGAGGTACGGCCGGTCGCGCACCGCCCGCCAAGAGCTCTCGGCCGGGGTGTCACTCTGCTCTGCCATGCGCAGGGACGCCGCGTCGGTCAGCGGGAGGCCTATCACCATCAGCGCCGGCACAAGGTAGGTGACGGCACTCAGGAGGATCAGCGCCGAGTATGCGATCCGGGTGTCGACGTGGAGCGCTATCGCGCCCATCGCGCCGCCCAACCCCATCGCCACATTGGTGACCGTCCGCAGATAGCCACGCGCCTCGACCCGCGTCGCGACCGGCAGCACATCGGCCATGAGGGCACCCCTCACACCGAAGGACGCCTGATTCAGGGCGCCGAAGCACACTCCCACGACCAAGAATCCGGTGTACCCGTCCACCAGGGTGTACGCGGCCAGCGTGAGCCCGGCGCCCACCCACAGCACTGCCACCACCCGCCGGCTACCCCAGCGGTCCGATGCCCGGCCAGCTGGCAGTCCTGCGGCGACCCCGGCCAGGCCGGCGAGGGTAAAGCCGAGACCGACCCGCGTCGTGTCGATCCCGACGATGCGGGTGAAGTAGAGGACGCTGATCGGCAAGAACAGGCCGTTCCCGAAGGAGCTGGTCAGGGTCATCCAGGCCAGTCGGCGCAGCACCGGCTCCTTTGGGACCAACCCGCCCTTCGTGGCCGGCGAGGCGGCGAGGTCTGTGATGGCGGCAGGTTCGGAGGGCATGCGGCGACTAGACCACCTCTCGACAGGTGGACGGCGTTCCTTGCGTAGCTGGCCACTTGAATGGATACGGCTTCGGAGGGGAATGCGCGGGCAACGGGATGACGATGCGGCGACAACGCATATCGATCGCGAGGGGAGCCGCGTTCGTGCTGCGCGTCATCAGCGTAGCCCAGGATCTTGCCGTCGACTTGTCTTTCTTACAGCGACGATGCGTCCGCACGACAGGACGCGGGCTAACCTGGGGCTAACCTCGGGATTTCACGAAGGCGGCCGTCCGCAGGGTGATCAAATAGGCGAGGAGTTCCTCTGGGTTGGGGCGATTAGGCTTGTCAAAAGTCCTGTTCGCCGCCGAGAGAGAAGCACTCCTCGGGTGAAGAAGCGTAGCGGATCGTACCCTCCTGTCCGAGTTGAGGGCAACGGCCTTGTGGTGCTCTCGCAGGCCGGGCGGTCCTCTGGTGGAGACGGTCCGGAAGAGCGTCGTGGATGCTGCGTTGTCGGCAGCGCTCGCGCCGTGGTGCAAGCCGCGGGCGGTGCACGACCCAGGCAAGATCCTGCTGGGACCTTGCGCGCGCGACCGCCTTGCGCGGAGACTGCTTGGCCGATGTCGCGATGGTGAGGGCCGAACCGTCCCTCTTCGGGCCGGTGGCCTCCGACCCGACCGTCTCCCGCCTGGTCGACATGCTCGCCGCAGCGGGCTCTCGGGCACTGGCCGCCATCCGCACCGCACGGACCGATGTCCGCGACCGCACAAGGCAGTTGGCCGGGCCTCAGCTTGGTGTTTAACCTCGGCCGTTCACCTGACCCGCTGATCTTGGTTCGTTCTCGGGACAGCAGGGCGGCCGTTCTTCACGTTTCGAGGTGTCGAGCAACGTCACGTGAAGGAACGGCCGCTGGTGAAGAGTCTCGCCGCTGAACAGTCCACTGACGCCGCGTTGGGCGTCCTGTCCCACTTTCGTGTCGAGTTCTACGACTGCCTCTACACCCGGGCGGATGCGCTCTTCGAGCTCACCGACGCGGTGCTGTGCTCGGACGGGCCGGTGACGTCGCTGGTGGAGTTGACGCTCACGGCCGAGCACCGGCGCGGGCACGGGGCGATGTACGACGCGGTCAACCACGGCTGGCTGGAGCCGCGCCGACTGCGCAGGCTGCTGGCCTCCACGCCGCTGCCGCGTGCCGCTGACGGGCGGATCGTGCTCGCCGTCGACGTGAGCAACTGGCTGCGGCCTGACGCCCCCACCAGCCCGGAGTTGCTGTTCTGCCACGTCTACGGGCGGGGCCGCAGTGCGGATCAGTTCATCCCCGGCTGGCCCTACTCCTTCGTCGCCGCACTGGAGACGGGACGCACGTCGTGGACGGCCGTGCTGGACGCGATCCGGCTCGGGCCGGCCGACGATGCCACCGCAGTGACCGCCGCCCAACTGCGCGAGGTGGTCACCCGGCTGGTGCACGCCGGGCAGTGGCGGCCGGGCGACGCGGACATCCTCGTCGTCATGGACACCGGCTACGACGTCACCCGCCTCGCCTACGTCCTGGCCGACCTGCCCGTCGAGCTGGTCGGCCGGCTCCGCTCGGACCGCGTCATGCTGAGGGATGCCGGCCCGCGCCGCTCCACCCCGCGCGGCGGGCAGCCCCGCAAGCACGGCGGCGTCCTCACCTTCTCCAAGCCGGAGTCCTGGCACACCCCCGACCAGGCCACGACGTGCGACACCACCCGCTACGGCCGGGCCGAAGCCCTCGCCTGGGACCGGATGCACCCGCGCCTGCAAGCCCGTGGCCCCTGGCTCGACCACTGCGGTGAACTCCCTTTGATCCACGGCACGTTGATCCGGCTGAAGGTAGAGCACCTGCCCGGCGACCGCGACCCGAAACCGGTGTGGCTGTGGTCCTCGCGCACCGGCATGACCGGCCAGGACGTCGACCTGCGCTGGCAAGCGTTCCTGCGTAGATTCGATCTTGAACACACCTTCCGGCTGTTCAAGCAGACCCTGGGCTGGACCGTCCCCAAGGTCCGCGATCCGCACACGGCCGACCTGTGGACGTGGCTGATCATCGCCGCCCACACCCAGCTCCGCCTCGCCCGCCCCCTCGCCGAGGACCTCCGCCGACCCTGGGAACGGCCCGCCGAGCCCCGCCGACTGACCCCCGCCCGGGTCCGCCGAGGGTTCCGCCACCTCCGCGTGAAGACCGCCCGTCCCGCCGACGTGCCCAGACCCTCCAAGCCCGGACCCGGACGCCCACCCGGCTCGAAGAACCGCAGGCCAGCCCCACGTCACGAGCCTGGGAAGACCGTGAAACGAATCGAAACCCTCACCGAACACGTCCGCCAGAAACAGCAGCGAGGTTAATGATCAAGCTAAGACGACGTCTCATTTGGTGAGTCTTCGGTAGCAGATGAGGGTGCAGGCGATGCTGGTGAAGGCCAGGAAGTGGTCGGCTTTGCGTTCGTAGCGCCGGTGGAGTCGGCGGCAGCCCGCGAGCCAGGCCATGGTGCGTTCGATAGTCCAGCGGTGTCGGCCCAGCCGCTGGGACGACTCGATGCCCTTGCGGGCGATCCGGTGGGTGATCCCGCGCTGGCGTAACCATCGCCGCAGGTGGTCGTAGTCGTAGCCCTTGTCCACGTGTAGTTTGGCGGGGCGCCCCCGGCGGGGTCCTCGTCGGGAGCGGATCGGTGGTATGCCGCGGACGAGGGGTTCGAGGGCCTGGCTGTCGTGGAGGTTGGCGCCGGAGATGCCGATGGACAGGGGCAGACCGGTCCGTTCGGTGATCAAGTGGATCTTTGATCCTTTCTTGCCCCGGTCGACAGGATTCGGACCTGTCAGCTCCCCCCCTAATCAGTTCTGGGAGTCGGCCGTGCGGCAGACTCCGGGTGGTAGCCGACGGCAGGTGAGCACTTTGTCCCCCAGGACTTTCAAGTCCTGCTGAAAGACCGTGCCCCTGCCGTTCGGCCCGGAGAGTTGATCGCTGCTGGGATGTCGTGCGCGCCGGACCTGGCGTGAGCACTGCTTGATTAGGTCGCAGATGGTTCTCCGGCAGGCTGCTGAAGATGACCGGCATCGAGTGCGGGAGGACCGTTGCGACTGTTCGTCGGGGATGACTGGGCCGAGGACCATCACGACATCGAGGTGATGGACTCCACGGGGCGACGGTTGGCCAAAGCCCGAGTGCCCGAGGGGGGGCCTCCCCCTGAGTGGTGGACACGCTGATACTGGATCTGCTTGATCCGGAGGAAGCGAGAAGACCGCCGATGGCGATGAAGGACTACTCGGACGAGTTCAAGGCCGATGCCGTGGCCCTGTACGAGTCCGCACCCGGGGCGACGTACAAGAGCATCGCGGCTGACCTGGGTGTCAACCGGGCGACCCTGCGTGAGTGGGTGCTGCGGGACCGTGAACGCCGTGGTGTCACCGCCGCGGCTGCGAAGCCGGCCGCCCAACCTCGGGAGGGGGTGCCGTCCACTGATCCGGACGAGCGGGTCCGGCAGCTGGAGGCTCGGGTGGCCGAGCTCGAGGCGAGTGAGCGCAAGCTTGCCACCGAGCGGGACATCCTCCGCAAGGCGGCCAAGTATTTCGCCGGAGAGACGAACTGGTGATGAGCCGCTTTCAGTTCGTTGACGACCATCGGAACACCTACGAGGTGAAGCGGCTCTGCCAAGTCCTGGACTTGAACCGGTCCAGCTACTACAAGTGGCTCGCCGGCGCCGAGGGCCGGGCCGCCCGGCAGCGGGAGGACCGGATCCTGGCCGAGGAGATCCGCGAGGTCCACGGCGAGTCCGGCGGCGCCTACGGCTCCCCGCGAGTGACCGCCGAGCTTCGCGAGAAAGGGCGGCGGGTCAATGAGAAGCGGGTCGCCCGGATCATGCGGGCGTTTTCCATCACCGGCATCCGCCTGCGCAGACGCGTGCGCACCACCGTCCCGGACCCGGCAGCCTCACCGGTTCCGGACCTGTTCCAGCGGGACTTCACCGCCACCGAGCCGGGGCGGAAGTACATGGGCGACATCACGTATCTCCCGCTCGCAGGCGGGGAGTTCCTCTATCTCGCGACCGTGCTGGACTGCTTCAGCCGCAAGGTCGTGGGCTGGTCCATCGCCGATCACATGCGCACCGGCCTGGTCGCCGACGCACTGCGGATGGCAGCCTCGACCCGCGGCCGCCTGGACGGCGCCGTGTTCCACTCCGACCACGGGGCGCAATACGGATCCCGGGCCTTCGTCGGCCTCTGCGACCAACTCGGGGTCACACGGTCGATGGGCGCGGTCGGCACCAGCGCGGACAACGCGGCCTGCGAAAGCTTCCACGCTTCCCTGAAACGCGAGACCCTCCAGGGCGCCCACGTCTACGGGGACGCCGACACCTGCCGCAGGACCGTCTTCGCCTGGCTGACCCGCTACAACACCCGCCGCCGACACTCCGCCAACGGCCACCTCAGCCCCAACGAATACGAACACCGACACCACAGTATCAGCGTGTCCACCACTCAGGGGGAGGCCCCGGTCCCGGCGAAGATGCGCTGGCATCTCAGCAAGGGAGTCGCGTTCCCCGGTGCCGACCCCCACACGAAGTACTGCCGCGTCCCTCACCCGGCCGTGTGCCCCGCGGTCGAACACACGGACCTTCCCCCAGAGCTGTCAAGGGGAAGCTTCGCTACAACTGCTCCGCGAGGATGCGTTCGATCACGACGGCCACTCCGTCCTCGTTGTTGGCTGCCGTCCGTCCGGAGGCCGCAGCGATCGCGTCCGGGTGCGCGTTGCCCATGGCGTACGACCGGCCTGCCCAAGTGAGCATCTCCACGTCGTTCGGCATGTCGCCGAAGGCGACGACCTCCTCATTGGAGATGCCGAGTTCGGCGCAGCACAGCGCGAGCGTGCTCGCCTTGGAGATGCCCGGACCGCTGATCTCCAGCAGCGCACTGGGGCTGGACCGGGTGATACTCGCGCGGTCGCCGATGGCGAGGCGGGCCAGGGTGAGGAAGGCGTCCGGGTCCATTTCCGGGTGGTAGGCGAGGATCTTGAGCACCGGCTCATGGGCGCCCGGGGCGTCCGCAGCGAGCAGTTCCTCGGCTGGCGCGAGGATGTCCGGGATCTCTATGTGCAGCTTCGGATACGCCGGTTCCTGGCGGAAGCCGTACGTCTGCTCGACGGCGTAGAGCGTGCCAGGCGCGGCGTCCCGCAGCAGTCGTACGGCGTCGACCGCGTTCTCCCGGGCGAGCTCTCGGACCTTGACGAAGCGGTGGGTACCGGGCCCGCCGTGCAGGTCGACCACGGCGGCGCCATTGCCGCAGATCGCCAGCCCGTGGCTGTGGACGTGGTAGCTGACGACGTCCATCAGGCGGGCCGGGCGACCCGTGACGAAGAACACCTCGATGCCGGCCTCCTCGGCCGCGGCCAGTGCGGCGACCGTGCGCTCGGAGACCGACTGGTCATCGCGTAGGAGAGTGCCGTCAAGATCCGTCGCGATCAGCCGGGGTGGAACGCTGGAGGGCAGCGTCTCAGGCTGTCGGGTCGCTGAGGTCACGGGGTCCCCTTCTCGGATCCACTAGAAGAAATGGATATCACTAGTGCAGCAGGTCGCAAGTCCTGTTCGGGTTGCTGGTGACGTGGTGTGGTGGTCATGCGGCCTTCGTGAGGCTGTCCCGGGCGGGCTCCTGGTGTTGGGGGCGGCGGGCGAGGTAGCGGGCGTGCTCGGCGTCGGCGTCGTAGCGCCACCGGTAGGGGCGGGCGGTGCGGTTGTGCCTGACGGTGAACGCGGTGATCTTGGCTTCGAGGTCGTCGCGGGAGACGAAGTCGCCGCCGCGCAGGACGCGGCGGGTCAGGGCGGAGAACCACTGCTCGATCATGTTCAGCCAGCTGGCGTGCTTGGGGTGACGGTGAACCGGGGGTGGGCGGCGAGCCAGGCGCGGGTGGCCCTGGATGTGTGGGAGGAGCCGTTGTCCATGACCAGGTGGATGCGCAGGGCCGGGTCGGTGCTGCGGTCGAGCATGGCCAGGAAGCGGATGAAGTGCGCGGAGTCGTTGCGCTCGACGCGCTCGGCGACCACCTGGCCGGTGGCCACGTCCATGGCGGCGACGATCGAGACGGTGCCGTGGCGCTTGTACTCGAACTCGACGCGCCGGTCGCGGCCGGGGCTGGCGGGTTGGGCGGGGCGGATGCGGGAGCGGGCCTGGATGCCGGTCTTCTCGTCGACGCTGACGAGGAGGGTGTCGGCGGGGATGTCGAGGTAGAGGCGGCACACGGCGCCGGCCTGGGACCAGAAGGCGTCGTCGTCGGCCCTGTTGAGCCAGCCGCGGATTTTATGCGGGCGCACCCTGGTCTCGGCCAGGACGCGGCGCACGGTTGCGCGCGAGAGCGCCATGCCTCGCGTCGCCAGATGCCCGGCGACCAGCGCCTGTGTCCAGCGGGCGGCGCCCTCGGGCGGGAGGGAGGTGGCGACGGCGATGACGGCCAGGCGCTCGCTGGGCCCGTACCTGTCCGGGCGGCCGCTGCGTGGGTGGTCGAACAGGCCCGGCACGCCGTGCCGGGCGAAGCGCAGCCGCCACCGGCGCACGGTCGGCTCGCTGCAGCCCAGCTCGGCGGCAATCGTGCTGTTGGCCAGGCCGTCCGCGGCCAGCAGCACGATCCGTGCGCGCAGCGCGATCGCCTGCGGGCAGCTCGGGGCGCCGACCATGGCGAGCAGCTTGCGTTGTCGACGAGCGGTCAGATGCAGTGCGGCGGCGGGCGGATGGGCCATCGGGGACGCTCCGGAGCGCGAGGAGATGCGGGACCGCAGCGATCATGCCGTGCCCGCGCCCCCGCCCGGCCCGGGGCGGTGTGCGGCAGACTTCCCCCGTGCCCGTTCCGCCGCGCCCGCTCAAGGCAGTGGTCGACGACCGCGTCGACCACTGCGCCGTCACCAGCGGCCGCTGGCCCGCCCTCACCGAGGTCGACACCCGCTGGCGCGGCTCCTTCGGCTACTTCGCGGCCCTGGTCGGCCCGGAGGAAGAGCAGGAGCGCATCCCGCTGTGCCGCATCGAGTACCTCGGCGGCGACCGGTGGACCTTCGCCCTGTACGACCCTGCCTCGGACTCCTATATCCCCCAGCTCCTGCACACCGGTCGGTGGGAGGGCAGCCCCGACGACGCCTTCGAGACGGCCGCCCTCGTCCATCTCGCTGACTACGAAGCGTGAGCGAGTGCAGGACGCTCAACCCGAACAGGACTTGCGACCTGCTGCACTAGGTCCTGTCTGAAGTCCAGATCACGAATGTGTGGGATCGCCTGCGCGCGACGGGGTGTCCTTGGTAGTCAAGTGGCCATGGCGCGAGGCGATCTCACCGACGAGCAGTGGTCCCTGATTGAGCCCCATCTCCCGATCGCCGCGGTCGGGCCTATCCCCGACCTGCGGAAATACTTCAACGCGGCGATGTGGCGCTTTCGGACCGGCAGCCCGTGGCGCGACCTGCCGGAGGAGTTCGGCCCCTGGCAGAGTTCCTACGACCGCTTCCAGGTCTGGGCGAAGCAGGGCATCTTCCAGAATCTGATGGAGATGGTGATCGCGGAAGCTGCCGCCCGCGACCAGGTCGACCTGGGGCTGGTCAGCGTGGACTCGGCGACAGCACGGGCACACCACCATGCCGCCGGGATGATCCTGGATCCGGAGCAGCTGGCAGCCCTGGAGGCGGCTGTCGAGGCCGAAAAGGGGGTTTGGTGGAAGGACAACAGCCGCAAGACCGGCAGGAAGAGGACCCCGCCCGCGAGGAGCGACGCCGGGTTCGCCGACGGTACCGGATCCGCTTGACCGCCGCTGACCTGGGGCGTTCGAGGGGTGGGCTGACCAGTAAGATTCATCTGGCGGCTGACCGGCGCTGCCGTCCGCTGGCGTTCGTGCTCACGCCCGGGCAGTGCGGTGACAGTCCGCAGTTCGTCCCGGTGCTGGAGAAGGTGAAGGTCCGCGGGCCGGTCGGGCGCCCGAGGACCCGGCCGGACGCCATAGCCGGCGACAAGGCGTACTCGTCCCGCAGCAACCGTGCTCACCTGCGCAAACGCAACATCAAGGCCGTCATCCCGGAGAAGAAGGACCAGGCCGCCAACCGGAAGAAGAAAGGCCGCAAGGGAGGCCGCCCCGTCAGCCACGACTCCGCGCTCTACAAGGAGAGAAACACCGTCGAGCGGTGCATCAACCGTCTCCGAAACTGGCGGGGCATCGCCACCCGCTACGACAAGACCCCAACCAGCTACGAAGCCGGACTGCACCTGTGCGGTGCGATGCTCTGGCTCCGCAGCATCACACCGCCCTCATGATCCGAACTTCAGACAGGACCTAGTCCTGTTTACCTTGTCCGCCGACGTACTGGCGATCAACTACCCTTCTCCCAAAGGGGATGTAAAGTGTCCTGATCGCTTTTCAACCTTCCGCGCGTCCGGCGTCGCCAGCGCGTGCCTGACAAGGGCGGCATTGGTGCATGGTTGACGGTTGCGGCCAGGTGGCTGAGGCGGCACGCATTCCCCGTGCGGCCGCCATCCGGGCTCGGGATGGCTTGGCCAAACCACAGAGGCAGGTTACGCATGGCGAGGTCGGCAGATCACGAGGGCGGCGGCGTAGCGTCTGCTCCCATACGGGTGCTCGGGCCGCTGGAGGTTGACGGCGAGACCGGGGCCGTGCACGTGGCATCGGGCCGACAAGAGGTCGTTCTGTCTGCTCTGGTACTCAATCTGAACCGGGTGGTGGAGACCACTTACCTGGTGGACGCCATCTGGCCGCAGGAGCCGCCGGAAACCGCACGCACCCAGGTCCAGATGTGTGTCTGCAAGCTGCGCAAGGCGCTGTCCGGCGGCGGAGCCGTCGCTGCCATCGAGACACGCGCCCAGGGGTACGTCCTGCGGGCGCCGGAGGAGGCAACCGACATCGGGAACTTCCGTCGACTGGTGAGCGAGGCCCGTGACCTGGCCCGTACCGGCTTCACGCAACCCGCTGTGGAGCGGCTGCGCTTGGCGGAAGACCTGTGGCGGGGCCGGTGCCTGACCGGTATTTCCAGTGAGGTCCTGGCCCGCGTGGCAGCGCAGTTGGACGAGAGCCGCTTGGAGGTACGGGAGACGTGTCTGCGGCTGGAACTCGACCTGGGTCACCACGACCACCTGGTCAGCGAGTTGCGGCAGTTCGTCGCCGCCCATCCGCTGAGGGAGCAGCTGCGGGGACACCTCATGGTGGCGTTGCACCGCTCCGGCCGACAGGCGGAAGCCCTGGAGGTCTACCAGCAGGGCCGGGTACTGCTCGCCGAGGAACTGGGTCTCGATCCGGGCAAGGATCTGCGCGACCTGATGGAGGCGATCCTGGCCGACGACCTCGGCTTGACGCCCGCCGGTGAACCGGCGGACCGACCTCCCGCCGAGGCGGCGCCGCCCGCTGCGGCGGACGAGCGCGAGGCCGCTTCCGATCCGGTCGTCATCCCCCGGCAACTGCCCGCCGATTTCGGCGACCTCGCGGGCAACGACGACATCGTCCAGACGATCTGCGCGGCGGTGACCGAGCGGCAGGAGCAGGGGATGCTGAGCGTGGTCCTGGTGCTCGGCAGGCCCGGTGTCGGCAAGAGCACGATGGCCACGCACGTGGCGCACCTCCTGGCGACCGATCACTTCCCGGACGGACAGCTCTACTGCGATCTGCGGGGGCTCGGCGAAAAACCCGTGGACCCGGCGCAGGCGTTGGGACGGTTCCTGCGGGCGATGGGTATCCCCGGCCAGGCCCTCCCCGAGTCGCTGGACGAGCGCGCGGAGATGTATCGCAGCCTGCTGGCCGACCGCCGGGTCCTGGTGCTGCTGGATGACGCGATGAACGAGTCGCAGGTGATGCCGTTGCTGCCCGGTACCGGCAGCAGTGCCGTGCTGGTCACCAGCCGCGGGCGGCTCACGGCGTTGCCGGGCACGCGCAGCTTCGAATTGGAGCCGCTGGATTCGGAGCAATCCATCCGGCTGCTCGGGCGCATCATCGGGGAGCACCGGGTGGCGGACGAGGCGGAGGCGGCACGCGTCCTCGTCGGTCTGGTGGGCGGGCTGCCTCTCGCACTACGCATCATCGCCGCGCGGTTGGCCGCGCGGCCGCACTGGTCGCTGGCCTCGATGTGGCATCGGCTCAACGACGAGCACCGCCAGCTGGACGAGCTGGCACACGGCGAGCTCTCGATCCGGGCGAGCCTGTCGCTCAGCTACGACGGCCTGGCGGCGGCCGACCGCCGGCTGCTGTGCCTGCTCAGCCTGGCCGGTGGGCCGGTGGTGCCGGGCTGGCTGGGGGCGGCCCTGACGGACGACCACACTCCGCACCCCGCCGACCTGCTGGAACCGCTCGTCGACATGCGCCTGCTCGACATCGCTGGGGTGGACCAGGGTGGGGAGTTCATGTGCGGGCTGCCGCAGATCGTGCGGACCTTCGCGCACGACCGGCTGACCTCGGAGGTCCCGGAGGAAGAACGGGCTGCGGCGGTGCGGCACACGGTCGGCGGCTGGTTGGCATTGGCGGAACGGGCCCACAGGGACATATACGGCGGCGCGTACACGATCGTGTCGGGCCGCGCCGAACGATGGCATCCACCGGAGGACTACGTCCGACGGCACCTCCGCGATGGCCTGGCGTGGCTGGAGAGCGAGCAGGGCAATCTGTCGAATGCGGTCGAGCTCGCGGCCCGGGCCGGGCTCGACGAGTCATGCTGGGAGCTGGCCACCACGTTGGTGACGCTGTTCGAGGCACGGGGTTACCCCGAACTGTGGGAGAGCACTCACCGGGTGGCGCTGGCCGCAGTACGGGAAGCGGGCAACGAACTCGGCCAGGCGGCGGTCCTCGGCTCGCTCGGCACCCTGCACCTGTACCGCCACGAGTACGAGGCGGCGAGTCCTTATCTGACGGCCGCCCTGAGGACCTTCGAACTGGTCGAGGAGGCGACCGGTCAGGCGCTGTGTCTACGTGACCTGGCGCGCATCGAGCGGCACCGCGGTGACAGCGACCGGGCACTGGCCCTCTACGGGAGCGCCGAGCGGAACTTCGCACGGGCCGAGGACAGCATCGGCCGGGCGTATGTGCTCGGCGAGATGGCGCACATCACGATGCGCCGCTCGGATTTCGAGCGCACCCGTTCCTATCTCGACGAGGCGCTCGGAATCTGCCGGTCGGCGGGTTTCGACCGGGGCCAGGCGCTGACGTTGCGGCGGCTCGGCCAGATGCTGATGTACCAGGAGCAGTACGAAGCTGCAGAAAGGATTCTGCAAGAGGTGCTCGCCATGGTCCGAGCGAGCGGTGATCTGGTCGGAGAGGGGCACCTCCTGCACGACCTCGGCCACGTCCACCTGCATCTGCGCCGTACGGACCAGGCCATCTGGTATTACTCGCAGTCGCTCATGGTCCGGGAGCGGATCGCGGACCACAGCGGGGTCGCCGCCCTCCGGGCGGATATGGCCGCAGTCCTCGGCAGGCCGGTCACTCCGGGCGGATAGCGCCGGCGAGCGCCCGCCCGTCACGTCCACGGCGTGTTGTCGTCGGCCGTCCCGTTGGCGACCGACACGGTGGCGTGACCCCGCACGAGCTGGTGCTGAACGCTCGCGGCGCCCACGACCAGCGAGATGGCGACGAGCATTGCGGCGGCGATTGCCTTGGTGAGGTCCATTGCGGTTCTCCTTTGTCGTCCGATCCGTGTCGCTTCGTAACCAGCTTCGGCCCGACGCGTATCGCGACGGCATGCCAGCGTTATCACCGCACTATCCCGGCCCTGACCCGGCGCGAATACGCTCGGCATGCCGGAGCGATAGGGCGTGCGGCGAGATTCATTCCTGCCGACCTCGCAACCCCGCGGCACCCGGCGCTCAAGGAGTGATTCGATGTCCGTAGGAACATGGGCCCCGGCGACGCCCGCACTGTTGAGCGTCCCGGTACCCCCGCCGCAACGCGGCCCCGGAACGCCCGCCATAGCGGCGGTGGATCTTGTCAGGGAATTCACCCGCAAGAAGAAACCCCCGGTACGTGCGCTACGGCGCCTCTCCCTGACCGTGGCGCAGGGCGAAGTGCACGGGCTCCTCGGCCCGAACGGCGCGGGCAAGACCACCTTCGTCAAGATTCTCAGCACCATCCTCTTGCCGACCACCGGCCAGGCGGCGGTCTGCGGTTACGACGTCGTACGCGACAGCCACCAGGTACGAAGGCTGATCGGCGTCGTCATGGGCGGCGAACGCGGCCTCTACACCCGGTTGACCGCCCGGCAGAACCTGGAGTTCTGGGGCGCCGTACAAAAAGTCCCGCACAAGGTGCTGCGGTCACGTACCGAGGAGTTGTTGCACCGGCTCGGGCTGGCGGCGAAAGCGGACGCGCGGGTCGAAACGTACTCGCGCGGCATGAAGCAGCGGCTCCACCTGGCCCGCGGACTGATCGGGGACGCCCGGGTGCTGTTCCTCGACGAACCGACCATGGGCATGGACCCGGTCGCCGCCCGCGAGTTCCGCAAGCTGATCGGCGAACTGCGCGACGAGCAGCGCACGATCCTGCTGGCAACCCACGACATGGCCGAGGCCGAAAGCCTCTGTGACCGCGTGAGTTTCGTCCGCGACGGCACAGTCGTCGCCACCCGCTCGCCACAAGCGGTGGCCGAGCTGGTATCCGCCGCGCAAGGCATCGAACTGGGCGGCGTCGACGCCGCCCTAGCCTCGACGCTGGCCGAAGTACCCGGCGTCACCTCGGTCACCGCCGACGGCCCGACCGTCCGGGTCCTCGTCCGCTCCCAGGACGACTTTCCGCGACTGCTGCACCTGCTGGCCGACCACGGCGTCACGTCGCTGCGCACGCTGCGGCCCTCCCTCGAAGACGTCTACGTACGGCTCATCGGCGACCGCGGACTGGAAGTCTGACCGTGGGCGCCGTCCGGGCCGGATTCCTTCTCCAACTCCGCTTCTACCGCCACTATCCCGACCTGCTCGTGCCGCTACTGACCGCCCCGCTGTACAGCGGGATCTTCACGATGATCATGAGCTACAACGGGCGGACCGATCTGGCGGGTGCCGCCTCGCTCGCACCCTTCTACATGTCGCTGTGGTGGTTCGCACTGTTCAGCGGCGGCTGGATCATCCAGACCGACCGCTGGGAGGGCACCCTCGAATACGTCGTGGCGGCTCCGGCCGACTTCGCGGCGGTGGTCTTCGGCCGGATCGGAGCGACCACGCTCCCCGGGTTCGCCGCGTTCGCCGAGACCTGGCTGTTCGCCCGTTACGTGCTGGGCAGCGACGTCACGGTGCGCCACTGGGGCGTCTTCCTCGGCTCCTTCGCCCTGACGCTGCTGGCCATGGCCGCGACCGCGCTGCTGATGGCGGCGGCGTTCGTGCTCGCCCGCAACGCCGTCACCCTATCGAACTCGATCAGTTTCCCGTTCTACGTGCTCGGCGGGATCCTGGTGCCCGTCGCACTGCTGCCCGGCTGGCTCCAGCCGCTGTCCAAGGCCGTCTTCCTATCCTGGTCCGCCGATCTGCTACGGGCCGGCATCGCCACCGCTCCGGTGCCACACCCGATACGCGGCATGGTCATGATCGCACTTCTGGGGGCGGTCGCGCTGGCCGCCGGCCACACCCTGCTGCGGCGCATCCTCGGCCAGGTACGCAGCACCGGAGAGCTGGGGCTGCGATGAACCTCCTGCACGTCATACGCCGCGCGTTCTGGCTCGGTGCCCGCGACTACACGGCGATCTTCACGTGGAAGACCTGGCTGACCAACTGGTTCGTCCGGGTCATCGCCCAAGTCAGCTTCTTCGCCCTGGTCGGCCGCATGCTCGGCGCCCCCGGCCAGACACAGTTCCTGCTGGTCGGCAACGCCGTGATGCTGGCCGCGATGGTTGGGATGTGGGCCGTCAACATGGTGAACTGCGAACGCAGCGCCGGCACCCTGCCGCTGCTGGCCGCCAGTCCCACCCATCCCGCGGTGGTGCTCGCCGCCCGCGGCTCCTATCTCATCGTCGACGCCACCCTGTCCGCCTCCGGCGCCCTGCTGGTGACCGCTTACCTCTTCGGCATGCCGCTGCCATGGCCCCGGGTGGCCGCAGTGATCGCGCTGATCGCCGTCGTCGCCACTTCGACGTTCTGCTTCGGCACCCTAGCCGGCAGCCTGCTGCTGGGCTTCCGCTCGATCGAGACGATCGTCACCAACGTCGGCCTGGTCGCCCTGATGACCCTGTGCGGAGTGAACGTCCCACTGGACTTCTACCCGGAACCGGTCCGCTGGGTATCGTCCGTGCTCCCGCTGACGCACGGGCTGGTGGCCGTCCGCCACGCCGTGGCCGGTGAACTGCGGGCCGCCCTGCTGCCGGCGCTGCTGGAAGCGCTGGTGGGCGCCGGCTGGCTGACCGTCTGCCTGCTCATCTTCACCACAGTCGTCCGGCGCGGCCGCCGCCACGGAACCCTCGACTACGCGTCGTGACCGGCGCCAGCCCCGCCACTTCGTACGGAGCGAACGATGCCCTGCGCAGCCTCACCCACGGCCGTCCTGAGTACGGTCTCCTCCGACTCGCACACCTGGAATCTGATTTTCCTTGAGCTGCTGCTCACCGAGACCGGCTACCACGTTCACAATCTTGGCGCCTGCGTCCCCGACGAGCTCCTGATCGGGACCTGCCACGACCGGCGCCCCGACCTGCTGGTGCTCAGCTCCGTCAATGGACACGGTGCGATCGACGGGGCACGGGTGATCAGGAGCCTGCGTGCCGCTCCCGCCCTGGCCGCGCTCCCGGCCGTGATCGGCGGCAAACTGGGCACCGACGGGGACAACGGCGTGCCCGCGCGTCGACGGCGGCTGACCGAGGCCGGCTTCGACGCGGTGTTCGAAGGCGCGTCCGCCGTCGTGAACTTCCAGACCTTCGCGCGCGATGTGCGGGATGCAGCGCTGATCCCGGGCGGCGTGCGATGAGGGCCGGCATCCGGCAGGACTTCGGCGGCCTCGTACGACGGGCGCGCGCCCGCGGCGAGATCGTGGTGCAGCCCCGGATGGGGTTCAGCGACCCGGCCGCCATGCGATCGGGGCTGGCAACCGTGGCAGCTCTGCCGGCAGCCACCGCCGGGACGATCACCGTGGACAGCTACACCCGGTTGCGGGACTACGCCGCCTTGCGTGAAGCCCTCGCCGCTGGGGAAACCCTCAACGGTTATCCCATCGTCACCGCCGGAAACCGGACCACCAGGGCAGTCACCCGGGGTCTGACCGACGACGACTTCCAGATCCAAGTGCGGCACGGCTGCCCCGATCCGCTGGACATCGTCCGGTCGATGACGAACGCCGGGCTGTACGCGACCGAGGGCGGCCCGCTGTCGTACTGCCTGCCCTACGGCCGGCTCCCCGTGGCCGAGTCCGTCGAGAACTGGCGGCGTACCTGCGATCTCCTTGCCTCCCAGCGCCACCCGGACACCGAGCCGCATCTGGAGACCTTCGGCGGCTGCCTCATGGGCCAACTGTGCCCACCGGAACTGCTGATCGCGGTCAGCATCCTGGAAGGCCTCTTCTTCCGGCAGCACGGGCTGCGCAGTGTCTCCCTGAGCTACACCCAGCAGACCCACCACGCCCAGGACCGCCAGGCACTTACGGCGCTGCGGACACTGGCCGGTGATTACCTCACCGGCATCGACTGGCACATCGTGCTCTACACGTACATGGGAATGTTTCCCACCACCCCGCACGGCGCACGGCGGCTCAGGAGGCAAGCCGCCCGGTTGGCCGTCGAAGGGCATGCCGACCGGCTGATCGTCAAGACCGCCGCCGAGGCACACCGCATACCCACAACAGCCGAGAACTCCACCGCTCTGCTCGACGCCGCGGCCGATCTCACAGCGCCGGCGGACCGCCCCGTACGGGAGAACGACGACCGCGCCACCAGGGTCGTGGACGACGCACGGACCTTGATCGAAGCAACGCTCGAACTGTCCCCGGACGTCGGCGACGCACTGACCGGCGCGCTGCGCCGCGGCTACCTCGACGTGCCGTTCTGCCTGCATCCGGACAACCCCGGACGGGCCATCTCGCACATCGACCGGACCGGCCGGCTGCGTTGGCTCTCCGTCGGCTCAATGCCGCTGCACGCCGGCCACGGACCGGCGGCCCCGACCTCGACCACGCTGTTGGCCGATCTGGCCCATGTGGCCGGCCGCTTCGACTCACTGGAACCCCGTCCCGGGCCGCGGCACCAAGCGGTTCTCAGCACCGGAGGAATCCGATGACCACCAGCATCCCGATCCACAGGTCCCACCCCATCCAGCAGGACGCCATGCACGACTACTCCACCGAACACACGCCCCGGCTGGTACGCATCGGCGAAAGCGAATGGACGCTGTGGCCCACGGCCATGGTCCGCGGGGCGGGTTTCCCCGCGGAAGCGGTCCAGCGACTCGCCGACGTACAGCTCGCGGCTCTCGCCGACGCGGCCCCTGAGACCGGCGCCCCCGGCGCCGAGTTCCTCCGCGTGTGGGACGAGAGCGCCGAACGGACCAGCGGCGAACTCGCCACGGTGGCCGCGTCCGACCGCTTCCAGTCTGCGGTCGGCTGGCAGAACCCGCGCTTCCTCGACACCGCGGTCGAGCCGTTCCTGCGTCAGCGGGCCGCGGGCAAACCGGCGAACAGCAAGCGCCGCACGCGGGAGCAGACCATCGCGACGTACTGGCAGCGGTACTGCCTGAAGAACGAGACCATCGGGTTCTTCGGGCCGGCGGCCTGGGCGTCGGTCGGCGGCGACGACGAGGTCCTGCACGCCGAGCCGGGCCCGGACATGGTCGCCGAGGGCACGGTCCACCTGGAGCGCTGGGCAGTCGACACGCTCGCCCGCAGCCTGGCCGGGAAGTTCGACCTGCGGCCCTGGCTGCGCCCGCGACGCAGCCCCTTGGTAGGGCTCGACGGCGACCGCGTCGGCCTCGCCGACGGCACGAGCGAACCGGTGGACGCGTGCTCTGCCGCCGTGCTGGCCACGGCCAACGGCGCGATGACCGCCCGCCAGCTCGCCCAGTTGCTGATCGGACGGGCGGATCTTCCGCTGACCAACGAGGCGGATGCCTTCGCTGTGTTCGACCGGCTCCGGCGCAAGCGGTGGCTGATCTGGCGGCTCGAGCTCCCGACCTCGCTGGCGGCCGAGGAAGACCTGCTCGCCCTGCTCGGCGAAATTGACGACGAGGACGTACGCGCCACGACGGTCGGCCAGGTCACCAAGTTGATCGACGGACGGCGGCGGTTGCAGGCCGTCTGGGCCAAGCCCACTGAGGCGAGGCACGAGATGGACCGGCTGGAGCAGACGTTCCAGCGGCTCACCGGAGCCGACGGCACCCGCCGCGCGGGCCAGGCATACGGCGGCCGGACACTCGCCTATCTTGAGTGCCGTCGCGACCTCACTGTGCGGGTGGGGGCCCGGTTCACTGACTCGATGCGCCCGATCACCGGCGTGCTGGACAGCATCCGCTGGCTGACGTGGCGAATCCGTGAACAGCTCGAACCGGACGTCCGCGCCGCGTACCGATCGGCCCAGGGGCGCAGCACGTCCGCCCACGGCGTCGACGCGGCCACCTTCTGGGTCGAGTGCATGCCCCTGCTGGGTGGCCGGATGGACGCCGTGGTCCGCGAAGCCGTCGCCGAGTTCCACCGGCGCTGGCACACCGTCCTCGACCACGACCCGGACGTACACCAGGCCGCCTACACCACGGCGGAGCTGGAACCGGCGCTCAAGGAACAGTTCGACGCCCCCGAACCCGGATGGACCCAGGCCAGGCTGTCCTGCCCGGACGTGATGGTAGCCGCGGGAAGCGACGAGGACGTCCGCCAGGGGCACTACAGCATCGTGCTCGGGGAGGTCCACGCGGCGATGAACTCCCTCGACTACATCTCCATCGTCCCGAGCCATCTCGATCCCGGTGTCCTGCGCGCCGGCCTCGACGCCAGCTTCCCCGGGCCGCGGCTCATGCCGGTGCTGCCGACGGAGAGCCGCCCGCACTTCACCGTGCGATCCCACCCGGCTCTCTTCCGCGCCGAGGACCACCGGCTCGCCATCATGCCGCAGACGCCGCTCCCGCAAGCGGAAGGCACGATCCTGGCCGCGGACGCGGTCGTCCGTGAAAGCGACTGCCGACTCGTCGTGTCGATCCCAGGTCACACCGGGCAGTTCGATGTGTTCGATCTGTTCGGCGAGACGCTGAAAGCCCTGATGCTGCGGCACTTCAGCCTCTTCCCGATCCGGCGCCACCGCCCGCGGATCTCGGTGGACGAGGTTGTCCTCGCCCGCGAGGGCTGGCGTGTTCCCGTGGGCGACCTGGACTTCGCCCGGCTGCCGGACGCAGGGCAGCGGTTCATCGCGGCCCGTCGGTGGGCCGCGAAGCTCGGCCTGCCTCGGTACGTCTTCGTCAAGTCTCCTGTGGAGACCAAACCGTTCTACGTCGATTTCGCCGCGCCTGTCTTCGTCGACATGCTCGCCTCCTGCGTGCGCCGTACCGCCCGGGACGGCACCGGGGGTGAGACGGCCACGCTCACGTTCGTCGAGATGACCCCCGGCCCGGACGAGCTCTGGCTCGCTGGTGGCGACGGTCGGCAATACACGTCGGAATTCCGGTTCGCCGCTCATGACCTGCGCGCGAGGGCAGGAGGCGGACAGTGAACGCGTTCTCCGAGGCCCTCACCGCACTCGGGACCGACCACATCCGGCTCGCGTACCACTACGCGGATGTCGGCGACGCCGACGCATACGGCTCGCTCCTTGACACCGATGTGGATATCGAGGCCCCGGGATTCCTCTACGGCCGGGGCCGGGCCGAAGTCCAGCAGCAAGCGGCCCGACTGGTCCCGGGACAGACCCGGCACCAGATCCACCTCGTCATCGCGGACCAGCGCAGCATCGTCGTGGTGGGCACCGCCCGCACCGGCCACTCGGCGGCCACCACGGAGTTCACCGATGTCTTCATCTTGTCGCGCGACGCGTTAATCCTGCGCCAGCGTCGCTACCTGGCCAGGCGCGACACCAGCACCAACGCCTGAGTTCATGAAGAGGAGTAGTCCGATGAACCACACAGTTGCCGAACTCGATCAGGTCATCACGCTCGTCACGGAGGTCCTCGGAGTCCACGGGCTCACCGCGGACAGCAACTTCTTCGACGCCGGCGGCGACTCGCTGACGGCCGCCCACCTGTCGCTGCTCCTCGAAGAGCGCTTTGGCACGGGAGTGGATCTCTTCACCATCTACGCGTCCGAGGACCTTCGCGAGATCCACACCGCGCTGCTCGACGCGACGGGATGCCCCGCATGAGCGCCGTAACACTCGCGGTGGAGCGGCCGGCAACGCGCTCCGTCCTGATGAGCCGGATACGGCAGATCGCGGCCGAGCGAGGCGGGAACATCGCGATCAGCGGGCCGCACACCCGGCTCGGCTACCGCGACCTGATCGAGCGGGCGGACGCCTGGGCCGAGTTGCTGCGCGGGTACGCGCCTCCCCCGGGGGCCGTAGTGGCGCTGCGGGTGATGGACCCCACGTTCCTCGCTCCGGCGTTCCTCGCCGTCCGCGACGCCGGACTGGTGCCGACGCTGATCGACTCACAGGCCCCGGCAAGCCGCCGTGCCGCGGTTCTCGACGCGGCTCGTCCGGCCTTGCTGATGGACGTACGCGACATGCCCGAGATCGCCGAGGTGTCGTCGGAGCCGAGGCTGCTGCCCGCCGGCGCGGGATATCTGGGCTTCACCTCAGGAACACAAGGCCCGCCCAAGGGCATCGTCGCCCAGGAGCGCGGCGTGCTGCGCTTCATCGACTGGGAGATCTCGACACTCTCGGTCGGCCCCACCGACCGCGTGGCCATGATCAGCCCGCCGACGTTCGAGGTCGTGTTCCGCGAAATGTTCGTCGGCCTGGGCTCGGGCGCACAACTCGTCACGGCGGACGTCACCACGCGCGCCGATCCGCGTGCGGTCCTTCCCTGGCTGGCGGAGCGGGACATCACCGTCGTGCATGCCGTCCCCGGCCTGGCGGCACGCTGGATGGCCGCCGCTCCCGGTGTCCACATGGATCGTCTCCGGTGGACGCTGTTCGCCGGTGAACCGCTGCACGCCTGCCATGTGGACGCGTGGCGAGACGTGGCCCGGCACACCGAGGTGGGTAACCTCTACGGGCCGTCGGAGACGACGCTGGCCAAGTTCTGGTACCACGTGCCCCGGGATCGGCGTCCCGGTCTGCAACCTGTCGGCCGGCCGTTGCCGGGCGCGCGCCTGCGGCCCCTCGAAGCCGCCGACGGCGTCTTCCGGGTGGGCATCGACACCCCCGACGGCTCCTTCGGCTATCTGGAAGGCACGGCATCCCCGGCGGACCATGCCGCTCTGACGCGCACGGCGGGCACCACCGTCTTCCGCAGCCAGGACCTCGGAATGCTGGACGCGGACGGCGATCTGATCATCAAGGGCCGCCTCGACGCCCGGGTCAAGCGGCGCGGGGTGTTCGTCGATCTCGGCGCCATCGAGGAGGCCGCGAACCGGCTTCCCGGTGTCGCCTCGGCCGCCTGCGTGCACACCACTCCGGCCACCGGTGGCTCGATCGTGCTGTGCGTCGAGGTCGATGTGAGGCTGTCGGTACCGGACCTGCGCAGGGCCCTGTTGCGTGTCCTGGGGCCGGAGTCGCCGGACCGGGTCGTCGCCGTGCCACGTCTGCCCCTCTCACCGAACGGCAAGATCGACCGGCGGGCGCTCCTCGCGGCCCTCGAAGCAGAGTCGGCGCCGCTCCCGGAAAGGGCGAGCGCATGACGAACCGCGTCGTGGTCATCGTCGACCCGTACTCCTCCGGGGTTCTCTACGCGCCTGCCCTGCGCAGGGCGGGTTTCTCACCCGTCGCCGTACGCTCCGCCCCGTTCCCGGCCACGCAGTTCACCTCCACGTTTCGCCCCGACGACTTCGACCGGTGCCTGCTCGGGGACACCGGCCTGGACTCACTCGTGCGGCAACTGGCCCCGCTCGGCGTCGCCGCGGTCGTCCCCGGCTCCGAGAGCGGGGTGACCCTCGCCGATCGCCTCACGGCGAGATTGACACCGGCGACCGCCAACCTCCCCTCGCTCGCTCACTGCCGCAATCACAAGGGCCATATGACGGCGGCGGTCGCCGCCGCGGGACTGCCCGTCACCCCGACCGTCTGTGTCCACGAGCCGGACCAGGCGACGGACTTCGTCGAACGCGGCGACGTCGCCGGGCACGACCTCGTGATCAAACCGGCGACCAGCGTCTCCACCGACGGCGTGACCCTGGCCCCCGCCAGCCGGGGCTGGCGTCCCGCCGTCCGGAAACTGCTCGGCAGGACCAACGCCACCGGCGTGCGCAACGAGGAAGTCGTCCTCCAGCGGCGCCTGACCGGCACCGAGTACGTGGTGAACACCTTCACGGCCGAGGGCCGCCACCTGGTCTCCGATGTGTGCCGCTACACCAAGGTGACCAACGGGGACAGCTTCGCGGTCTACCAGGACGTGGAGTTCCTGCCGATGGACGCCCCCCACGTCCCGGACCTCATCGCGTACGTACGGCGAGCGTTGGACGCCCTCGGGTTCCGGTTCGGCGCGGCCCACACCGAGGTGATGCTCACGGCCGAGGGCCCCCGCCTGATCGAGGTCAACTCACGCATCGCGGGCAGCGGCATGGCCGCGGCCGCCGAACTGGCCACCGGCGACAACGCGGTCCGACGGCTCGTCCGCCATCTGCTCGGTGAACGCGACCAGCCCGACGGGTTCACCCTGCGCCGGACCGTGAAGGTGGCCATGTTCATCGCCGAACGCAGCGGTGTCGTCACGAACGTGGAGGCATACCAGTCGATCCTGGCCTTGCCGACCTGCCGTGGCCTGCACCTGAACGTCAGCAACGGCGACCGGATCCAGGCCACCTCCGACCTGCTTTCGTCCCTGCGACTCGGCTGGGCGCTGCTGGCCGACCGGGATCCGGCCAGAGTGGCCCGCGACTACGCCAGCCTGCGTTCGTATGCGAAGGGCATGCGCATCGCCCCCGCAGCGGTCGGGCACGAGAGGCGGGCGGCGTGACCCCGACCGCATCACTCATCAACCGAAAAGATCTTCTCCCTGGAGGACCGATGTCGGAAACCCTGCACTTCTCCCCCACCCTGGTGGCGCCCGCCCTGGTCCGGCGTCAGGTGCCGATGCCGTTGCGATTCGTGGACGGATACCGGACCGACGCGACGATGATGACGTTCGAGGGGCTGATAGACGGCCGGGAGCACATCGCGCTGGGCCTCGGCGATTGGGAAGGTTCCCTGCGCCGGGCGGCCGTAGGTGGCCCGCCGCCTCTGGTGCGCCCGCACAGCGAGTGCCTGACCGGGGACGTGTTCGGCAGCCAGAACTGCGACTGCGGCCCACAGTTGCGGGAGGCGGCTGAGCGGATCACCGATGCCGGCGGAGTGCTGCTGTATCTGCGTCAGGAAGGTCGCGGCATCGGTCTCTACGCCAAGCTCGACGCATACGCGCTACAGCTGGGCGGAATGGACACGTACGAGGCGAACGTCGCCCTGGGCCGCGGTGAGGACGAACGCGATTACGCCGTCGCCGCGCAGATGCTGCTCGCACTCGGCGCCGACCGGGTCAATCTGCTCAGCAACAACCCAGACAAGGCCGCACAGCTCGAGGAATACGGAGTGAGGATCGCCGAGCGCGTCCGGACCGGCGTCCACGTCTCCCCGTGGAACAAGCGCTACCTGACCGCCAAGGCCACTCACACCACGCACACGCTCGACCTGCTCTGACATGACGATACGGCGAGCCGCACGCCGAAACGGAATTCACCGCGCGAGAGGGACATCATGACGGCGTCCAGTTCCGAACGAGGGCCACTGTGCTGGCAGCAGGAATCACTCCTCACCCGTCAACACCAGATCATGCTGGAGCAGAAATCGACCCGCGCCGGCAGCAGAGCCCTCAGCACCAGGTTCGCCATTCCGGAGCATATGACCGACACGGACCTCCACGCCGCGCTCCATCGCATGGCACAGCGTGAGCCTAACTTGCGCGCGATGAGCATAAGTCTGGACGGCGTTGAATACGCGAACACCGCTCCCGTGCCGATCACGCATGTGGAGTGCGACGGGGAGCAGAGCGTCCGAGACTTCATCGCACAATCCGGACGTGCCGAATTCGGCACCGACGGCGGGCCGTTCTGGAAAATCTACGTCCTTCATCACCGGGGAGAGGACGGCAGGTCCTCGCGAACAGCGTGCGCGGTATTGGACCACCTCATAACGGACAGGGCGAGCATGGCTCTCATGCGTCGGGAGCTGAGCGCCAGCGTAGTGGCCGACCCCGGCAAAGGTGCCGGGCGCTATCGGCAATGGGTCGTCGAACAACGCGAAAGATTCGCCGACGGAGCTCCCCGGAACTCGGCGGCGGGCCAGTTTTGGCGCAGCCACCTCGGTGACACGTCACCGAAGCGTCCGACGCCACTCGAACCGTTCGCCAGACGGCCACGCGGCCGGCACTCGGGGAAGGTGTGGGCCATAAGCGAGCACGTCCCCGTTTCGCCGCATCGCCTGAGAGCCGCGTGCAGGAGCGCTCGCGCGACTCCTCTCGTCCTGCACCTGGCGTCCGTGGCCGGCACGATCGCCCAAGCGTCGGACACAACCGACATGACCCTGCGCCTCCAGACCGCCGGTCGGGGCCCGCGTTCGGCCGAAATGTTCGGATTCCTCGCGAACACGGTTCCGATCCGGCTCCGGCACGCGGCGCTCGGTTCCTTCGATGGTGCCGTGGCGGCCGCGCGGAGTGCTTGGGGGCAGATCCTGCCCCACCAGGACACGCCCCTGGGATTCCTGGAGAAGTTGTTCGATCCTTCGGACAGTTCCGGGACCGGAGCGCTGGCCGGTCGTGGCCAGCTGGTTGTCAACTGCTTTCCCGATACGGTGGAAGGAATTACCGGGGTTGACTACGCCGACCGGATCATTGATTTCCCTCAAGATTTCCTCCATCTCTTCATCGTGCCCCTCGCGTCGGGTGGCTTCATGTTTCGACTAAGTTGCGGTGAGGCCGAGCTCGACATCGAAGACGGCCGCATACTGCTGAATCAGCTCAAACAGCAGCTCGTGACAAATGTACGTGCGGTCCTCGGGCACAAACCGGGAGGTGAGCTCTGCCGAACTGCCGTCGACAGGACAGCATGACCCGTTTCCCTCCAGCACGGACAGACTCTCCGACATTACGGATACCGATAAATCACCCGACTTTTCTGGTGATGCGGCTTGCCGAGTGCGGCCGGCCAGGGCCCGGTACCCAACGACGGCACTGAGCTCCTCGCCCAGGTCACCGCGGAGTGCGCCCTACTACGCCGCCAGTGGTAGGGCTGACCTCGAAGAAGAGCGGAGTGGTGGGCCCACGCCGGGCACGGTGCGGGCCGTGACGGAGGTCTGCGCTGCCCGATCCGGTCAGAGCACCAACTTGGCGCCCCAGACGACGACGGAGCGGACGCCGTTTCCAGTGGAGACGACGGCCAATGTGCGGCAGCTCGGGCTAATGCTGACCGCCGTCATGAGGGCGGCGGCCCCGGCCGTGCTCAGCGGGGCGGCTCGAGGAGGTCCACGGTGGCCAGGCCGGTTTCGCCGTCGACGGGGCATCGCGTCCCGCACGACCGCCCACTCCGCGTCGCTCATGTCCGAGGGATACCGCGGCTCGCGGTCCGGATGGTCGCCCGCGTTCCCGAACCGGTGAGCGAGGCAATCACACGACCGAGCACCCGAGTTGGACTCCACCGGCACGGAACCGCAAGACTGCGACACAGGGCCTCCTGACCAGATCGTTCGGACTTCGACAATCCCGAGCTGGACAGGAGGCCCTGCCTTCATGCACACAGGAGCCGAAGATCACGCGACCGAGTCACCGCACTCGAACTGGCGCCCAACAAGATCGGTACGACAACGGCTTCTGAGCTTGATCATTAACCTCGCTGCTGTTTCTGGCGGACGTGTTCGGTGAGGGTTTCGATTCGTTTCACGGTCTTCCCAGGCTCGTGACGTGGGGCTGGCCTGCGGTTCTTCGAGCCGGGTGGGCGTCCGGGTCCGGGCTTGGAGGGTCTGGGCACGTCGGCGGGACGGGCGGTCTTCACGCGGAGGTGGCGGAACCCTCGGCGGACCCGGGCGGGGGTCAGTCGGCGGGGCTCGGCGGGCCGTTCCCAGGGTCGGCGGAGGTCCTCGGCGAGGGGGCGGGCGAGGCGGAGCTGGGTGTGGGCGGCGATGATCAGCCACGTCCACAGGTCGGCCGTGTGCGGATCGCGGACCTTGGGGACGGTCCAGCCCAGGGTCTGCTTGAACAGCCGGAAGGTGTGTTCAAGATCGAATCTACGCAGGAACGCTTGCCAGCGCAGGTCGACGTCCTGGCCGGTCATGCCGGTGCGCGAGGACCACAGCCACACCGGTTTCGGGTCGCGGTCGCCGGGCAGGTGCTCTACCTTCAGCCGGATCAACGTGCCGTGGATCAAAGGGAGTTCACCGCAGTGGTCGAGCCAGGGGCCACGGGCTTGCAGGCGCGGGTGCATCCGGTCCCAGGCGAGGGCTTCGGCCCGGCCGTAGCGGGTGGTGTCGCACGTCGTGGCCTGGTCGGGGGTGTGCCAGGACTCCGGCTTGGAGAAGGTGAGGACGCCGCCGTGCTTGCGGGGCTGCCCGCCGCGCGGGGTGGAGCGGCGCGGGCCGGCATCCCTCAGCATGACGCGGTCCGAGCGGAGCCGGCCGACCAGCTCGACGGGCAGGTCGGCCAGGACGTAGGCGAGGCGGGTGACGTCGTAGCCGGTGTCCATGACGACGAGGATGTCCGCGTCGCCCGGCCGCCACTGCCCGGCGTGCACCAGCCGGGTGACCACCTCGCGCAGTTGGGCGGCGGTCACTGCGGTGGCATCGTCGGCCGGCCCGAGCCGGATCGCGTCCAGCACGGCCGTCCACGACGTGCGTCCCGTCTCCAGTGCGGCGACGAAGGAGTAGGGCCAGCCGGGGATGAACTGATCCGCACTGCGGCCCCGCCCGTAGACGTGGCAGAACAGCAACTCCGGGCTGGTGGGGGCGTCAGGCCGCAGCCAGTTGCTCACGTCGACGGCGAGCACGATCCGCCCGTCAGCGGCACGCGGCAGCGGCGTGGAGGCCAGCAGCCTGCGCAGTCGGCGCGGCTCCAGCCAGCCGTGGTTGACCGCGTCGTACATCGCCCCGTGCCCGCGCCGGTGCTCGGCCGTGAGCGTCAACTCCACCAGCGACGTCACCGGCCCGTCCGAGCACAGCACCGCGTCGGTGAGCTCGAAGAGCGCATCCGCCCGGGTGTAGAGGCAGTCGTAGAACTCGACACGAAAGTGGGACAGGACGCCCAACGCGGCGTCAGTGGACTGTTCAGCGGCGAGACTCTTCACCAGCGGCCGTTCCTTCACGTGACGTTGCTCGACACCTCGAAGCGTGAAGAACGGCCGCCCTGCTGTCCCGAGAACGAACCAAGATCAGCGGGTCAGGTGAACGGCCGAGGTTAAACACCAAGCTTAGAAGCCGTTGTCATACCGATCTTGTTGGGCGCCAGTTCGAGTGCGGTGACTCGGTCGCGTGATCTTCGGCTCCTGTGTGCATGAAGGCAGGGCCTCCTGTCCAGCTCGGGATTGTCGAAGTCCGAACGATCTGGTCAGGAGGCCCTGTGTCGCAGTCTTGCGGTTCCGTGCCGGTGGAGTCCAACTCGGGTGCTCGGTCGTGTGATTGCCTCGCTCACCGGTTCGGGAACGCGGGCGACCATCCGGACCGCGAGCCGCGGTATCCCTCGGACATGAGCGACGCGGAGTGGGGGGAGTGTTCAATGATCGGCGGATCCGATGATCAAGGAGACGCCAGATGAGCGACACGACCATCGAGCAGATACCGGGCAGCGAGCCGACGGCGGGGGCCGTGGCGGCGAGTGACGAGCAGTTGGTTGCGATGCTCGTGGATCGGGCCCGGTCGGAGGGCCTGCAGCTGACTGGGGAGGGTGGGCTGCTCCAGCAGCTGACCAAGCGGGTGCTGGAGTCCGCCCTGGAGGGCGAGATCACCGATCACCTCGGATACGAGAAGCATGACGCCGAAGGTCGGGGCAGTGGCAACAGCCGCAACGGGACGCGGGCGAAGACGGTGCTGACCGATGTCGGCCCGGTCGAGGTCAAGGTCCCCCGGGACGTGGCCGGAACGTTCGAGCCGGCCATCGTCAAGAAGCGGCAGCGGCGCCTGTCCGGGGTGGACGAAATGGTGCTGTCGCTGTCCGCGAAGGGACTGACGCACGGGGAAATCTCCGCCCACCTGGCCGAGGTCTACGGCGCGAGCGTGTCCAAGGCGACCATCTCCACGATCACCGACAGGGTGATGGACGGGATGGCGGAATGGTCCAACCGCCCCCTGGACCGCGTCTATCCGGTGCTGTTCGTGGATGCGATCAACGTCAAGATCCGGGACGGGCAGGTGGCAAACCGTCCGATCTACGTCGTCATGGCCGTGACCGCCGAGGGCCACCGCGACATCCTGGGGATCTGGGCCGGTGACGGCGGCGAGGGCGCGAAGTACTGGCTGAGCGTGTTCACGGACCTGAAGAACAGGGGCGTCGACGATGTCCTGATGCTGGTCTGCGACGGACTGAAGGGCCTGCCCGAGGCGGTGGAGGCCGTCTGGCCTCGAACGATTGTGCAGACCTGTGTCGTTCATCTGCTGCGGAACTCCTTCCGGCACGCGGCCCGACAGGACTGGGACAAGATCGCCAAGGCGTTGAAGCCCGTCTACACGGCGCCGAACGAAGCCGCCGCGACCGAGCGGTTCGGCGAGTTCCAGGAAGCCTGGGGCAAGAAGTACCCGGCGGTCATCCGGCTCTGGGAGAACGCCTGGGCCGAGTTCGTGCCCTTCCTCTCCTTCGACGTCGAGATCCGCAAGGTCATCTGCTCGACGAACGCGATCGAGTCCGTCAACGCCCGCATCCGCAAGGCAGTACGCGCCCGCGGCCATTTCCCCAACGAGGCCGCGGCCATGAAGTGCGTCTACATGGCCCTCATGTCGCTGGACCCGACCGGCAAGGGCCGCAAGCGGTGGACCATGCGCTGGAAGGCGCCCCTGAACGCCTTCCAGATCGCCTTCGAAGGCCGGCTCACCCCGGCCGCCAACTGACCCCTACAAAAACTGGATCAGCCGTCTACTGGACACACCCGCTCGGGGATCGTCTTCTCGAACTCCACCAGCCTGCTGGTGGAGTTCACCAGTCGGGCGTACTCCACCGCGAACTGGTCGTCATCGACGTCATGCTTCAGGACCTCGGCATGGCGAGCGCCGACCTTCTGCTGAAGCTGCGCCAACTGCTCTTCGATCTGCTGCTCGGTGCTGCCCACCGAACCACCCCCACCCGCGATGCGACGACACGCCGACCGGACACTTCCCCGCCGCCGGTCACCGCCAGCCGTCAAATCGATCGACCGTATCCGCAGCTGTCCGGGACTCGCCGGATAATCGCACGCAGTGGCCGAAACCTTGCCGATCACGTCCGTTGTACTGCTGCCTTGCCAGGGGCTTCACGGCGATGGCAGATACGGAGCGCGGGTCAGCCGACGGGCGGTGCAGTCCTGTCGGCGGTGAGCGCGGCCTCCAGGCGGTCCAGCCGTTCGTAGAGGGCGCGTACGAGGCGGGCGCGGTTCTGGACGCAGTGCACGGTGCCCTCAAGCGTCGCGGACAGCCGGCCTTCCGCCTCGCGCAGGACGACGTCGGCGAGCGCCCGGCGCCCGCTGCTCTTCGGCAGCTGGTCCGCGCGGCGCCGGACGTCGGAGGCGACGGCGCGGGCGTGGCCGGTCAGCTGGAGGCCGATCTGCTCGTAGTCGCGCTCCGCGAGCGTGTCCTCGCCGGTCCACGCGAGCACGGCCTTGACGAGGCACTCGTACGGTTCCCGGTCCAGCGGGAGTTCCGCCTCGATCAGCCCGTCGGGGTCGTACAGGACCGTGTGGCTGCTGGTGTGCATGGCGGGCCTCGCTGCCGGGAGCGTCTTGTGCGGGTGGCCGGCGGTCACCGCTGGGGTTCCTCGCTGCCGCCGTCCCCGTCGTCCTGGTCCTCGCCGTGCCGACCGAGGAACCGGGCGAAGCCGCGGTCCGCGCGGGCGAGCAGGGCCGGGGAGGGGACGCCGTAGGCGGGCGGCTGGAGGACGCGGCCCTCCGGGGCCGGGGCGGTGGTGTCGTGGTGTGCGCGCATGCGGCCCCGCCTCTCCGGCTGGTGGTCCGTCGGTGACTTCGACGCTACGCAGCGTGGGAGACCACGTTCAACGAGATTGCGCGAAATTGCGGAGGTTCACTCCAGGGCGTCCATCGCGGCCGCGATGAGCGCGCGGGCAGCCTCGCCGTAAACGGCCATCTCCGCGAGGCCGGCGAACGCCTTCAGGTAGTCGGCGAGCTCGCGCGGCTGCGTCACCTTGATCTCCGCCGTCAGGGTCTCCACCACGGCGCTGGTGTCGTCGTGGACGTAGAACGCCTCCAACGGCCACACGGTGCGCTGCGCGGTGAACGGGATGATCCCCAGCGAGAGGGACGCGAGCGGCATCACGGTCAGGAGGTGGCGCAGCTGGCCGCGCATCGCCTCGGGGTCGGCGGTGCGGAACCGCAGGACCGACTCCTCCATGAGGACGACGTAGCGGTGCCCGCCCTCGTAGAGGAACCGGGAGCGGGCGACGCGGGCGGCGACGGCTTCGGCGACGTCGTCGGGGGTGCCCTGGAAGCGGGTGATCTGGTTCATGAGGGCGGTCGCGAACGCCGGGGTCTGGAGAAATCCCGGGGGCACGTTGGAGAGGTAGACGCGGCAGATCCGGGTCTGCGCGTGCAGGTCGTACCAGTCCTGCTGGACCTGGCGCATCCCGTTGCGGTGCAGGCGGCGCCACTCCATGTACATCGAGTCGACCGCGCGGGCGGTGGCGATGAGGTCGTCGGCCTGGTCGTCCGCGCCGCACGCCGCGCACCAGGTCCGGATGTCCGCGTCCGAGGGCAGGGCGTCGCCTTTCTGGATCCTGCTGGTCTTCGCGGGGTGCCAGCCGCACCGGGCGGAGAGTTCCTTCCCGGTGAGGCCGGCGTCCTTGCGCAGGTGCGTGAGCCGCACGGCGAGCGCCTCGCGGGCCGACTGGGCACTGGACGAGGGTGAGGTGGTCGTCATGGAGTGGCGGCCCTTGATGTGCGTGGGTCAGATCAGATGCGGTAGTCGGCGTGCGGGGTGGCCAGGTCCCACACCGCACGGAACGCCTCCGCACACAGCTTGACGGCCTGCGGGTCCTCGGTGTGGTCGGGCTCCAGGGCCTCGCCGTCGCCGGAGAAGACGTTGAAGCGGACGACCTGGTCGTCGATGAGCCAGAAGTCGTTGCCCGGCAGGGCGAGGGTCGAGGCGCGGCGGCGGGGCAGCCACCGGACCTGTTCACCGGCGCGGAGGTTGGCGTCGGTGATGGCGTGCTCGAAGCGGATGTAGTCGGTGACGGGCTCGGATACGACCCTCGCCCGCCAGACCTTCACCCCGCGCGCGACGGTCCGCTTCACCAGCGGCAGCCACCCGTTCCAGTAGTCCGAGTCGTCTGCGGGGACGCTCCCGTCGCGCAGGAAGGTGTCGTAGACCTCCCGCTCCTCCCCCACGGCGTAGGCGTCGCGGAGCTCCAGGTGCAGGGCGTGCCGTTGGGCGGAGTCGAGCAGGTCCTCAAAGCTGAGGACGGGCGGCTTCTGCGGCATCGCATGCCTTCCTGATCTGGTCGATCATCCGCACGGAGAGCCGGATGACGCCCTCGTCGTCCGCCGGCGGACTGTCCTGGCTGCACGCGGCCCGGGTCGCCGTGTCGGCGAACTTGCCCTGCAGAACCAGTTCCGGCCCCTCAGCGGCTTCGGTGTCCACCCACACCGCGGGGCAGTTCCCTCCGCCGGAGTTCGGGTCCGTGCCGAAGAAAAGTAACGCCATGATCGCCTCCGGAGAAAGCCAGTTGCGGGGAGTTGCGCAATGACCGTCCCGCGCAGCGGCGCCTCGGTCAAGGGCGCGCGGCTTCACCGGCTCGCCGCTACCGCTCCCGGGCCGGCTTCCTCACGCTGGGGCAGGCACGGCGTGGGCCAGGCCGAGTTCCAACGCTAGGCCGCCCACCGGTCGGTGTCCGTGAACGGCCCGGCCCGTTCCTCGAGCATTGCGAGGACCTGGGCGCGGGCGAGCTCCACCGCCTGGTGCTCGATGTCGGTGACGATGCCCAGGCGCCGCACGTGGGCGTACTCGTCTTCGTCCTTCCACGTCCACGTGCTCAGGTCGGGGGCGATGACGAGGTCGACGGTCAGGTCGAAGGTGTCGAACCCGGTCTCGGTGCGGCGGGTGGGGTGCTCGAAGTTGACGTACCAGTTCCTCAGCCCGCCCGCGGTGAAGAAGGCGTTGATGCTGAACCACGCCGCCCGCGGCTTCCACAGCAGCAGCTCCGTCTCCTGCCACACCCCGGACGCCAGCTCCCACTCCCCCGCCGCCATCGCCTCGAACGCCTCCGTGCGCACCGAGCGGTCGCCGTCGGCGCGGGCCTTGGCGTACAGGGCGGGCCAGCGGGCCTGCGTCCCGGGCGCGCACGCCGTCACCAGCGCCTTGCCCGTGTCGGAGACCACGCGCAACGCCAGCTCGCTCCACACGCGCCCGGAGCGGTACACATCACGCCGCACCACCGTCTCCCCAGTCGTGAAGGTTTCCACTGGTGCCTCCCTCGCGAGCCCGGCCGGGACGTCCAGCAGGGCGGGCACAACCTCAGCGCGCCCGGGGCCGGGTGGGCAAGCCGCCGTTCGGGGCGGCTTGCCCACCCCCTCTCGGTCAGGCTTCCCCGGGGGCCGGCTCCCACAGGGAGCGGGCGCGCCCGGTCCCGTCGCAGTGGAAGCAGCAGCCGCTCGCGGCATCGTTGCGGTCGCTGATGGTGTAGGTGGCGTCATGGAAGAGCCGGGTGAGCCCGGCGGTGTGCGCGGCGTGGATCGGGAGCTCCTGCCGTCTGCCGAGCGTGAGCTCCAGGGCGACGCCGGGGCCGGTGAAATGGGCGCGGGGCAGGTTGCCGGTCATCGAGCGGAGCGTCTCGTTCACCTCGTGCATCGTCTCCGCGCCGGTCAGCTGCACCCGGGCCGCGAGGATCGTGTCGGCAGCCGCGGTGAAGGACAGCAGCCCGGCCGGGCGGGCGAGCGGCCCGACACGGCCCACCGCGTCGGGGTGGGTGTGCTGAAGCTGGACCAGGGCGTGCCACAGATCGCCCGGCAGATCGAGGGGGGTGGTGGTCTCTTCTCGGCTGCGTCTCATACGGCCTGTGTACGGCCTTCCGTAGGCCGTGGCCTTCGGGTGGGCCCGCTTGTCCCGCGCGATGGCACGGGGACTTCGGCGCCCGTTCCGCCCACCGGGCCGGACGCCGGACAGCCCCTCCGGCGGCGGGGGCGTGCCCGGCGTCCTGTGCGGCGTCAGCGGCCGGGCGGTTCGGGGTAGCGCCGCCGGCGCCGGTCCGGGTCGTCGACGCCGATCTCGTACCAGGGCTCGCCGCGCTTCAGCCGGGGCAGGGTATTCACCCACACCGCGACGGTGATGCCCTTCACGTCGGCAGTGAGCGCCTGGCGACGGTTGTCGAGCAGGTGCTCCTCCTTCCCCGCCAAAACGACATACAGCAGC
The DNA here is from genome assembly GCF_035994945.1 of Streptomyces sp. NBC_01216. Lineage (NCBI taxonomy): Bacteria > Bacillati > Actinomycetota > Actinomycetes > Kitasatosporales > Streptomycetaceae > Streptomyces > Streptomyces sp. NBC_01216. Next base: position 79,872 of record NZ_CP108679.1, on the reverse strand, counting down.
GGGAAGCGCTCGGAGCGGGTGTATCGGTGGCGTTGCCAGAACGGGTACGTGCTGCCGTTGGTGCCGCGGGCTCCTTCCCAGACGCGGTGCCCGGCGTAGCGCTCGTAGTCCCAGACCTCCTTCGCGAGGCGGGCCTGGGACATGGTGCCGTTGTCGAGCTCGAAGAGGCGTACCTCGCTGGTCTTGGTCGGCACGGCGAGGACGGCGTCGGTGTTGAAGCTCAGGCCGGTCTGTTTGATGGAGTGGTTCACCTCCACCTGCCAGTCGGTCAGGCACTCACGGTCTCCGGACAGGACCGTGTCGGTGTAGGCGAGGATCATGTCCGTCACCGCGAGACCGTGCGGGCCGAGCCCGGCTCGAACAGCCTTCGCTCCGGTGCCGGCCTTCGGACGCAGCGGCAGCTCATTGCCATCGGCCAGAGCCTTCTGCCCCGCCACCGTCAGGTTCCAGATCTGGTGCTTGCCGTCCTTGCCGTTCGTCTCCGCCAGCCCGAGCTCCGCCAACTCCTTCATCGCCCTGCGCACGTATGACCGGCCATCCGACTTCTCCTTCGTGATCACCTCAGCCATCTGCCGAACCGTCGCTATCCGCACACACCCCAGCAACCGCAGCGCATCGGCTCGTACCTTCCCGGCCGTGGGAGTGGACTTCTTCCCCTTCGCTGACATCTCAGGGGAAAGGAGAGAGGTGTCAGCGTGCCGGGAGGCACCCTTGGAGGTGGTGTGAGCTGCGGTAATGGGCACAACGATGGAATCGTTCACGGCACTGGACGCGGCACTGGATTCCGGGCCGTCCGAAGGCCGCTCAGCACCCCTTGTCCAGGTCGGGCGCGGCTCAGGATCGGGCTGCCGGGCGCTGCTGGTGTACGTCATGACGTGGCTCCTCATGCAGGTGGCGCGGGGGTCCGGATGGAATCCCCCCTCACTTGCTAGAGGTGTCGCGAAAGTCGACGGTGTGACGAACCACCGTTCACCGTTACCGAGCCGTGATCATCCGGTGGGCGCCGCGCAGAGCTCGGAGACGATCGCGAACGACGTCGTCACCATCGGCACCGCCATGGCCGGCGGCATCACCGCGTGCGTGCTCTGGCCGTGCGCCATCCCGTTGCGGATCTGCCGACCATAGTCGAGGTACTCCGCCTGCCGGGCCGTCAGGATGCCGTCTGCCGCGCCCTGCTTGATGAGGCCGTGCAGCGGCTTCTTGCCCGCGTCCGGGATCCGGTCGCGGAGCACGATCTCCACCGCGATCAGGGAGTGCATGACCGCCACGGTGGAGAACTCGTAGCAGTAGTACGACTGGCGCAGCAGCTCGCGCGCCGTACGCAGGACCGTCGCCGCGGCCTCGGGCACGCCGTCGGGCACGACCAGGTCCTCCACGAGGTCGTGCATGTCGGCGTAGCAGGTGACGAAGTAGTGGGCCCGGTCGTCCGGGACCGGGAACGGCAGCCGCTGCGTGGTCATCCCCGCAGTCTCCCAGCGGCACGTCCCGGGCAGCAGCGCCTTTTCCCTGATCGTCGCGCAGAGTGCCGGGGCGGAGATTTCTCCCCCGTTGAAATGGGCGGTATGTCGCAGGTAGCGGACCGTGTCAAGGGGAAACGTCGTGAAGGGCCGGGCCGTGGCTGCTCACCGTCGGTGCGCGGACTCTGTCCACAGGGCCGCGATTGCAGGCTCCTCTTGAGGCCGTCGCGATCAGCGGGGCGGCCCGAACGTGAGGAGCTGTCATGCCCGAGAACACCGTCACCGCGGCGCTCGCCCCGATGGAGCCGACCGAAGTCGCCGACGCCTTCGCTTACATCCAGGCGTGGCACGCCAGGGACATCGACACCGCTGGCGCGGTCGCCGACGACATCGGCCCGGAGAAGCTGGCCCGGCTGCTCCTGGACGTCGCCGCGCGCGTCTTCATCCCGATCACTGCCGAGGACGACCACGACGGGGAGCCGTGCGCGCACTCCTTCCTCGCCGCCGCGCTCGGGAGGCTGCTGCTGGAGCTCGCCTGCCACGGCGTGTGCCTGGCCAGCTCGCGGGGCATCGCCGACACCATCACCCGCTTCACCGAGAACATCCTCACCGACGACCACGGCGACGTCGCCGACGTCCTGCGCCAGCTGGAGGCCGCCGGGATCAAGCAGGCGATGGAGGCGCACCGCACCACCGCGTAGCCGCGCATCCGGGACGGCGGTGGTGCGGCGCACATCGGGACCGCACCACCGCCGCGCGCCTCGCCATCGCACCGACTGACGATGTCCGGCACTCGCGCGCGCATCACGATGTCGAGCATCCGATGTTCCTCACCGCACGAGATGCCCACCGCCCGGATCGCGCGCACCGGCGGCCTACCCCTTGTCCAGCTCCGGCCGGGAGCTCAGCCACCCCTTGTCCAGGTGCGGGCGGCCGCACGTTTCCCCTTGACCACGTTGGATACCGGAGCGTTTCCCCTTGACAGCGCCGGTCCCGGCCGCCGATCAGATCATGGTCAAGGGGGGCTGTGATATAGAGCCCGCCGCCGCGCGCCGCGCGCCCGGTGCGGTCCAGTGGCGCGCCCCGGACCGGATACGCGGCGCGGTGCGGTGCGGTGGTCCGGCGCGCGGCGCGCGTCGCATCGGATGCTCGACATCGTGGTGCGCGCGCGAGTGCCGGGCATCGTCGGGAGGCGCACCGGGTGTCGTGCGGAACATCGTGGTGCGCCCCGGAGTGGAATCCACCGGGTGGAACCCACCGGGCGGTGGCACTCGATGTTCTGCACCCAATGCCGGGCATCGTCCACTGGATGCACGACATCGCGGGTTCCACTCGGTGGACGATGCCCGGCATCGTCACCACAGCCAGGCACTGGAGTGCCCCACGTGTGGTCATGTGAGTCCTCCAGTGGGTGTCCGGCCGGGCGTCTGCTGCACGCCGGGCGGCGGGGTGTGTGACGGAGCGGGCGCCGACGGAGCGGGCTGCGGCCGGGGCTTTTGGGCGACGCCGCGCTGCCGGATGCCGTCCTGGAGCTTGGCGGCCATCTTCGCGACGGCCTCGATCGTGGCGCGGGTCTGCTCCAACGCGGCAACATCGGTCTCCTGCTCCAGGGCGTGGCCGGCTTTCCGGCCGGTGCGGGAGTCCAGGCGGTCCGCGCGGCGCAGCTCGTAGACCCGGGCATTCAGCGCTCCGGCGGCTAGGCGGGCCCGCGCGTAGAGGGGAGCGGTCCGCTTGCGGATCAGCGGGCGCAGCACGGCCTGGTCGTCGGTGTCGCGTGGGTACAGGGCGTGCAGGTCGGCGGTCATCTTCCGGCCCCGGCCGACGGGGCGGGTGTAGTCGTCGACGACGGTCTGCACGATCTGTTCGTCCAGGCCCGGCTGGTGCGGTTGGCCGCGCAGGACGTAGGAGAGGTAGCGGCGCGCTTCGGCGAGCAGGTGGTGGCGTTTGAACGTCCCGCGCATCACGTACACCACGGCGACGACGTCGACGGCCGCCAGGACGACGTCGACCACCGGCCGCACCCGCGCCCACACCGCCGCGGCCGCCGCCCGCGCCCGCTCCGCGAGCCGGTCGATGACGTCGGCGCCGAAGGCGTCGATGGCCGACTCCCGCCACCGCTGGCGCAGTTCGGACAGCGGCCGCGGTTCCTTGCGCTTGGGCGGGCGCGTGCGGTCGGCGGCCCGGCAGGCCAGCCCGTAGGCGGCCCGCTCCCCCGGCTCATGCCCGTGCTCCTCCACGTACTCGGCAGTGAGGACGAACAGCGCCTCCTCGATCTGCTGGCGGCGCGTGGACTGCCAGCCGATGAGCCGCTGATCGATCCCCGATATCTCCATCACGGGACGGCGGCCGGGTGTCACCTCGCGCGGCTCCCACGCCCACCCGAGCCGGGCGGAGACCTCCTCCATGAAGAACAGGAGGTAGAGAGTGTCAGCGGCAACGATGTGGGCCAGCAGCGTGTCCGCCGACAGGTTTCCCCACGTGCCCTTGGCGTCCGGCCGGCGGGCGCGGATCGACACCACCGCATGATCGTGCAGCAGCGGCTTCGACTCCTCAGCTCTGGACTCGTAGTGCCGGAACACCGCGACGATCAGAGCGCCGTCCCGGATCGGCTTGCGGTGCTTGCCGCCGCTCCCCGACCGGATCTGCGCGACCGACTCCCCCAGCCACCCCAGCGTCTTGTCCACGGAGATGTCCTGGCACAGCTCCAGCACCCGGCGTTCCTCGTCGCCCATCAGCGCCCACGCGATGTGGGCTGTCGGCGGCGGCCGGAACACCAGGTCCATGCCCAGCCAGGGCCTGCGCTCCTTGGCCTTCTCCGTCTTCGGCGACCGGTTGTGCTCGATGGGCCTGCCCAGCACGGTCGCCCGCCGGGCCTTCGCCGGGTCGTCGCCCGCCTGAAGGCGCTCGCGCTCGATCCGGTCGGCGTCCGGGTGCCGGCCTTCCCCCAGGAGCAGTTCGGCCTGCCGCTCGCTCACCTCGTCACCGGCCGTGAGGCCGACCGCGGTCAGGCCCTGGCCCCGCCAGATCCCGGGCGGGACACCGGCCTCGTCCTGGGCGTCACGCAGCGCCTTGCCTGCGGGGCGGTGGCCGTCACCGACCATCACGCCGCGGAAGAGGTAGCGCACCCCGTCCCCCGGACGGAGCGCCGATTTGCTGATCATCGGGCCATGGAACACCGGTCATGACCTGCGCAAAAGCGCGATCCGGGGTCCTTCCCGCCGGGCGGGAGGCCATCATCAAGTCTTTACCGTGGGGCCCGCCAGGCGGGCCGTCCCGGCAGCCCGAGACGGTAAGCCGCCGGCCTGTGCACAGTCCGCCGCATGTTGAACGAACTGATCCACGCAGACCTCTGCCCGCTGTGCTCGCACCCGATGCGACCCGAGTTCCGCAGTGTCGGCCGCTCCGCCCAACAGGACCACCCGGCCCGCACCGACTTCCACCGGTACCACTGCGACACCTGCGAGGCCGCCCGCCCCCAGGAGTTCTACGACGCGATGCGCCGCCTCACCGAGAGCTGACGTCGGCCGTGCGAATACTGCGCACCGACGTTCAGCCCTGACGCTTCCGTCGTACCCGCTTCGCCTGCTCAACTCCGGCGCTGTGATCCGTGACGGCTTGGGCGTGGTTCTTGTCGTCTGTGGGAACAGCGCGAGCCTTGAGGTCCGCGATGAGGAGTACGGATGCTTCTCGAAGGTCGACGCTCAAGCCCGCGTGGTGGATCAGGTGCTGAAGGGCAGCGAGCTCTCCAGCGCGTACCGGGACGGAGAGGATCGCGTCCTCGCCCTCGGGAAGTACGGCGTTGATGGCCAGGCGCTCGGCTATGGCGTTCCGGGTGTGACGGAAGCGTGCGCTGAAGGAGCCCCTCTTATCGAACGGGGCGAGCCGGGCCAGGCCGTCGAGGTCGTTGCCGGTCTGGCGGTAGTAGGGACGGTCCTCGCTGCCAGCGTTCCGGAAGTCCAGGAGGCCGGAGAGGAAGAAGCCGGCGACCTTCTCGGGTGCGGGCGCAAGGCCGCCTCCCATCCAGCGGGTGACAGGTGAGATTCCTCGAGCTTCCACAACGAGAGCCCAGCCGCTGCTGGTGTCCCATGTGAGGTGGAGGTCCAGGCCATCCTTCGGCGCCCCGTTGATTTGAGCGAGGGTCTCAAGGCCGAGGTCGACGTATCCGCCGCCGTCATCTTCGGCGTCCTGCAGTTCCTCCGGCTGACACGAGCTGATGGAGATCACTGCGTAGCCGTCGACCTGGAGGAGTTCGGCGACGTCGGCCATGTAGTGGCCAGTGCGGTGGTAGATCGCCCGGTCACGATCTGTGGGGATCGGCTCGCCCATGTGGGAGCGGCTCCTTCGGTGTGGTCGGATGGCGGTCTCCCGATGATCCTCCACCGTGCAGCTGCGGGGCATGGCTTCGGGAGACCCGGTGCCAGCCTTCTGTCGGTGTGGGCAGTGCCCCGCGTATGCGCCCGAGGCGGTCTTGCAGTCAGCGCGTGCCGCTTGGTTGGCTGATCGCTTCGATGACCAGGAGGGGAACGCCGTGGCAGCAGACGAGATCGTGGGCGAGTCGGAGAACTTGAAGTCGCTGATCATCAGCACCGCGCAGGAGCTGTGGGAGGACAAGGATGCGCTGGGGAAGTTCCTGAACGTGGTCCGGCGCAGCGAGGGGTTCGTGAAGCTCGCCGACACCCTGGAGCAGTCCGAGGTTCGGCCGGCGAAGCCGTCGTTCTACGGGGTGCAGAGCCGGGAGTTCCAGGACTGAGTGACCGCATGCCAGCGGCCCACCGCCGTGATGGGTGGTGGGCCGCTGGCATGTCCGGCGCCGGGCGTCAGCCCTTCGGGGCGTGCAGCGCCTTGTTCCGGATCGCGGTGGTCTTCGTGATGATGGCCTGCCGGACCCTCTCGTACTCCGCTGCGTCGTCGGGGCTGGCGGCGGCCTGGGCGAAGACGTCCTTGGTGACGGCCCGGTTCACCGCATTGAGCGTCTTGAGCGCGTCCTTGAGGGTGACCAGATGCTCGGGGACGATCTCGGCATCCTCGATGTCGTCCTCAGCGTCGCTGGAGGTCTCGGACACCTCCGCCGGTTCCCCTTCGCCGCCGCTGGGGCTCTCCCCGGGGCCGGAAGCATCAACGTTCGATTCGGATTCGAACGCAGGCGCTTCAATTGAAGCGCTCTTGTTCGATTCGGATTCGAACGCGGGGGCCTCGGTTCCCACCCCAAGGGTGCGCCGGGTGGCCTGCACGATCACTTCTCGCTGCTGATCCGGCTCGTCCGGCAACTGGCGGGGCAGGCTCTTGTGCACTGCCATCAAGCTGTCCGCCGTGGGATGAGCACCCAGCTCGTAGCTGACGTCGCGAACGGCTTCGTAGAGGGTGACTGCGGCTTCGCGACCGTACTGCTCTTCGGTCTTGCTGGTGACCTTCACCTGTGACGGCTTGGGGACGGTGCCGGTCTTGTGGGCCGTCTCCAGGGCGAGCGGTGCGTTCTTGCGGAGCTGCCGGCCGTAGACAGCAGAGCGGCCGATCTTCGCTTCCACGTAGCCACCGAGGGTGCTGTGGGTGCACCGCCACCACCGGCCCTTCGCCGCGCGTTCCAGGCCCTGCGCGATGACCCAGACTGCGGCATCGCCCGCAGCGAGCGCCGTGCTGATGACGGTCTCGGTCTGCTCCTTCTGCTGCAGTTCCGTCGCGGTCAGCTCGGAGGTGTCGTGGTCGTCGACTTCCCGGACGTCATCAAGGCTCGGCAGTCCGTCGGCGAGGCGGAGCACGGCGTCAATGCTGGTGGCCGGCGTCGGTCCGTCGAGAATTGCCTCGGTGCGGGTCACCACGGCGGCCCCGGCCCCGGAGGAGTAGCCCTCCTCGTTGCCGAAGAGGTCGTCCAGGGCGTCGGTCGCGTCGTAGCTCGGCATCAGGCAGCCTTCCCGTTGCCGAAGAGGATGCTGGCCCCGCGGTCGTAGTCCAGGACCGTGGTGACACCGGGGGCGAAGATGCGCAGCGGCTGCCGGGCGAGCTGGGCTTCTCCGATGCGTACGGAGGTGCGGGCGGGCAGGATCACAGCGTCCGGGTACGCCTTGGCGAGCCTGCCGCCGATCTGCCGGGAGAGCGTGGACTTCTCGAAGTCGGTGAGCACGACGGCCGCGACGCGCAGCTCGGTGTTCAGCCGGCCCTGTACCGAGGTGATCGTGCGGTTGAGGGCGGCGGCGCCCCGCACGTCGAGGCCGCTGGCTCCTTGGACGGGGATGACGACGTCGTGAGCGGCTACGAGGGCGGACACCGTGAGCGGTCCGAGCTTCGGTCCGCAGTCGATGATGTTGACGTCGATGCCGTCGTCGGCCTTGGCCAGGTGGAACTGGAGCTGGGTCTCTGTGCCGGTCGGGTGCTTGGTCTCAACGTCGTCCAGGTCGGGGAACGACGGGACGAAGTACAGGCCCTCGAACGGGGTGGCGTAGGTGATCTCCTGCAACGTGACCGACTGGTCGAAGTACAGGTGCATCAGGTTCTTGCGGTCGGCGGGTTCCACACCTTCGGGGTAGAAGAACCGCAGCCACACCGACAGGGACGCTTCCTGCGGGTCTGCGTCAATGATCCGTACGCGGAGGCCGCGCGCAACGAGGGCCATCGCGAGTTCGAGCGCGGTCGTGGTCTTGCCCGCGCCGCCCTTTTGGTTGCAGATGGCGATGACGCGGGGCAGCGGACCCGGCAGGAAGGTGGGCGGCACCACGATGCCGGCCCTCCACTCGTGGAACGACGAATTGACGTCCCACTCGGTGACGATGTCGAGGAATGCCAGGTCGTCGCTCAGTGGCGAAACCTGTACGGTCTCTCCTTGTGTTTCTCGCATAGCCCGCAACCGTAGCGGGTGAAACACAGGACTCGCCCCGTCTGGTCTTATGACCGGTCGGGGCGCTTCCGTTTCCGCTGGGTGAAGCTACTGACCAGGGGATTCGAACGCCACGCCGTACAAGGCGGGTTGGCTTGCGCCCGCCGTCCCGGCCGTGGGAGAACAGGTCCAGGTTCGAGGTGCTCCCCTGAGACCGGGGAGCCTGCCCGTCCCGACGGACAGCATCCTGGCTGCGCACCGCCTCCCGGGGCGGAGCCTGGTCAGTCAGAAAACCTCAGAGGCCCGGCCGCCGGCGGCTGGGCCTCACCCCGTTCCTGGCCCTGAAACGCAAGAAGGCCCGTACCCCCTGCGGCGTTCACAGGGAGTACGGGCCTTCGTGGTGTCAGGCGTCAGGCCGCCCAGGTCGCGGGCGCGCCTTCATCGGGGTTGGGGATGCCGGCGGCCTTCACCATCGCGGCTGGGTGCCGCAGAGCGGTGATCGGAACGGCGCCGGGCTCGGTGCCGGGAGCCCAGAGCATCCGCCAGGTGTCGTCCCACTCACAGGCGCACCCGTGGTCCGGGTGCGGATGCCGCAAGAAGACGCCGTGCGTGTGGACCGCGCGCGGGATGCGGGGGATGAGCACCGACGGGTCGTCGCCCGGGTACAGGTGCAGGTTCCGCCACCCATGGACTCGGGCCATGTACGCGGCGGCGGCCTCGATGGCGTCGGCCCACCGGTGGTGCCCAAGGACGATGAACGCGACCGGGGAGAGGTGATCCTCGGTGGCGTCGTCGATTCCGGTGACGTACAGGTCGCGATGGGCGACGAAGCCGCTGTCGGGTGCGTCGTCGGCGCAGGGCGTCCAGAGCTGTTCGACGGGGTGCGGGGTGCCGTCGTCGCCCTCGCTGGTCTCGATCTCGTACGGAGCCGTGGTGGTCATGCGCTCGCTCCGGTGCTGGTGCCGGCCGCCTTCAGGACGCGCGGCAGATGGACGTGGAGGTGTTCGACGTCGACCTGGCGGCCGCGGGCGCGAAGTTCGCGGGCAAGCAGTTCGGTGAGACCGGATGCCCTTTTCCGGACTAACCTGCGCGTTTCATCTGGGGTTGCGTCCGGATCATGATCGGAAAAGCGAAAGTGCCTTCTGAGCTGCAACGATGAGGCTTGTCTAAGGTCTCGATCGTTCCAGCGGGAAGGCACTTTCTGCGTGCACACTACCCGGTCACGCCCCAAGCTCGTCGTCAGCGCCGACGGGCACGGGGTGGTCAGCCATGCCGGCTCGCGTCTACTCGCGGATCTGGCCGACGCCACCGCACTGACCAGCGCTTTCTCCGACGCTCTGTGCCGACTGCGGCCTCGTGGCACCGGGCACGACCCCGGCCGCGTCGCGGTGGACCTCGCGGTGATGCTCGCCGACGGCGGCGAGGCGATCGCCGACCTGGCCGTGCTGCGCGACCAGCGCGACGTGTTCGGCCCCGTCGCCTCCACTCCGACCGCCTGGCGGGTACTGGCAGGCATCGACACCGCGACTCTGAACGCCCTGCGGGCAGCTCGGGCCAGGGCCCGCGAGGTCGCCTGGCTGCAAGCAGACGAGACTGGACACGCCATATCCGCCTCGCAGGCCGGAGGCCGTGAACTGCCCGGCCTGGTCCTGGACATCGACGCCACCCTGGTCACCTGCCACTCCGAGAAGGAACAGGCCGCCGCCACCTACAAACGCGGCTTCGGCTACCACCCACTGCTCTGCTTCCTGGACAACACCGGCGAGGCCCTGGCAGGTCTCCTGCGACCGGGCAACGCCGGAGCGAACACCGCAGCCGACCACATCACCGTCCTCGACCAGGCCCTCGCGCAGATCCCCGACGCTCACCGCCACGGCACCCCAGTCCTCATCCGCGCCGACAGCGCGGGCAGCGCCAAAGCCTTCCTCGCTCACATCCGGGCCCTGCGGGAACGCGGGATCCACGCCTTCTTCTCCGTCGGGTATCCCGTCACCGAGCCGGTCCGTCGCGCGATCCGGGCCCTGCCCGAGCACGTCTGGCACCCCGCCCTGGAACAAGACGGTGCCTTGCGCGCCAGTGCCGAGGTCGCCGAGCTGACCGGCCTGGTCGACCTCGCCGGATACCCGGACGGCACCCGCATCATCGTCCGCCGCGAGCGTCCCCACCCCGGCGCCCAGCTGTCCCTCTTCGACCAGGACGAAGGCATGCGCCACCAGGTCTTCCTCACCGACTCGCCCGTCGCAGGCAGCGGCCCGGTCCAGCACCTGGAGGTCCGCCACCGTGCCCACGCCCGGGTCGAGGACCACATCCTCTGCGGCAAGACCACCGGCTTCGGCCGCTTCCCCTCCCGCCACTTCGCGATCAACCAGGCATGGCTGGAGCTGTCCCTGACCGCGGTCGACCTGCTGGCCTGGACGCGAACCCTGCTGCTGGACGGCGAGTTGGCCACCGCCGAGCCCAAGAAGCTCCGCTACCGGCTCCTGCACGCCGCAGCCCGGATCACACGCGGAGCCCGTCGCCTACGGCTACGGATCGCCACTACCTGGCCCTGGCGCCACGAGCTGACCGCCGCGTTTAGCCGCCTCGTCGCACTGCCCCGACCGGCCACGTGACAGACAAGACCGCCACTGACCACCCACGACCCGAGGACCCAGGAGCACCCGGCCATCGCGCCGGGCCTGCGGCATGCCCACCATCCAACAGCAGCCCCACGACCTCCGGCACGGGCGTTCACCCAGCTCAGCCGACCCGAACCGAAACACGGAGGCTAAGAAACGATCAAGGTTTGTGCGCTCGCGCCAGGACGTTGCAGCTGCCGCATGGGCGGTGTCACCCCGGCACCCGAGGTGCCGACTCGCCCCGTCACCATCCCTGCGATCATTTGGTCGTGAGTTACGACCTTGCGGTGTGGGACGGTGAGCGGCCGCTCGATGACGATGCGGCGGGCTCGGCCTTCGATGAGATGTACGAGCGCTACCTCGAATCGGAGGACGTCGCTGTGCCGCCCTCCCCGCGCATCAATGCCTATGTGAACGCCTTGATCGAGCGTTATCCGGAGGATGACCGTGACAGTCCATGGGCGTCCCCTCCGGTCATCGACGAAGCGTCGGGACCGATCGTGTACCTACTCATGTCCTACAGCAGGGCCGAAGAAGTCTCTGAGTACGCCGCTTCGCTGGCACGCGAGTATGAGCTGATCTGCTTTGACCCGCAAGGCGAAACTCTGCGGTCCTGAGTGGCCCAGAGCAGCAGTCGAGGCAGGGACTTGGTCCATCCTCGGAGGCACATGCGCAATCGCCTGCGGGGCAACGAGAGGTGCTTGAGTGTTCACTGGGGGAACCGCACGGCTGCTGGTCAGGAACGACGGTGAAGCAGCGTTGGAGCTGACCGTGGAGCCGTGGGCCGATGCCTACCAGCTCCTGCCGGGGCAGACCTGCGTCGTTGTCACTCACTCCCCGGCGGAAGACGGCTCTTGGTCCGGAACGCTGCGTCGGGACGAGCCGTTCCAGGTCGACCATCGGCGGGATTCGGTCACGGTGTGGGCCAACGGCAACTGCTTCCACCTCAGTGACATGGCGGGCGGTGCGATCGATGCGGCCGACTGGCAGTGCCCTGCCCAAAGCGGTGTTCCTGAACCCGGATCCACCGGCTCGTTTCGTGAGTGATCGTTTTCGGTGATCGAGGCGATGCGTCTGGCGGCGGGCATGGGGTGGCCGCTGGTCTGCCCAGCTTTTCCACATGTCCACAGCTCTCGGGCCCTGGCGGGCGGGTCAGATACGGGCAGGTCAGGTCGGTTGGGGCGGGGTGTGCAAGGTGTTGAAGAGGGCTTCGAAGGCGTCGTGCCAGGGCCAGCGTTCGGGCAGGTGCAGGGTGAGCCGGCGGGCCGAACGGGCCAGACGGGCGGGCACGTTGACCAGGTGATCACGGATGGTCGCGCACGTCGCGCGGGCGTGAAAGGTGCCGGCGAGCGTTCCGCAGGCGCGGGTCAGGTTGAAGGCGAGGGCGGCCAGCGCGAGCCAGGCGGCGTTCGCCTGGAAGCTGCCCGAGGGGGCGTGTGCGAACGGGCCGTTCTTCAGCTCGGAGATCACCTGTTCCACGATCGCGTGGCGCCGGTGGTCACGCTCGGCGTCGATGAGCGGCAGCGTGCTGTCGGTGAACGCGGCGTGGTAGCGCCAGGCGGTGAACAGCTCGCCCTGGCCCCCGGGCACGGTCGCGGGGTTCAGGCGCTTGACGCGTCGCACGATGAGACGGGCGGTGACCTGCTGCTTCTTCGGTTTCGAGGTGAAGGCGGTGTACTCGATCTCGGCGATCTCGGCGTCCGATATCCAGCGTTCCTCCTCGCTGTCCCACACCGCCTTGGGGTACTTGATCGGCGTCCAGGCCGTCTCGTCGATAGCGGCGATGGCCTGCTTGACGGAGGCGTTCATCCGCACCGTGACGGAGAAGCGGGCGCCGAGCGCGCGGCAGGCGGCGATCACCTCGGCGGCGTAGTAGGCCGCATCCGCCCGCACGGTCAGCATCCCGGTCGCACCGGACGCGCGGGCGGTGCGGACCGCCTCGGCGGCGAACGAACCGGCTCCGCGCACCGAGTTCACGCTGCCCTTGCGCAGCCTGGTTGCGGCGATCACCGGGGCGGCCAGCGGCGTGGACAGCGTCGCGATCAGCGCGTTCAGGCCCTTGACCTTGTTGTATCCGTAACCGGTGCCCTGTTTGGCATAGCCGTGGACCGGCTTGATGGTGTCGTCCAGATCGAGGTAGGCGACCGTGTCGGCGCCGGGCAGCAGCGGGGTGTGCGCGGCCAGGCGAGGCAGGAACCGGCGGGCGACGGCGTGCAGTTGCTTCACGTGCCCGTGGGTGAAGGACCGCAGGAAGCTGCCGAGGGTCGACGGGGCGCGGACCCCGGTGAACAGGCGCCGCATCGCGCCGTGCCGCAGCCGGTCCATGTCGTCGATACTGTCCGCGCCCGCGGCCATGCCCGCGATGAGCGCCATCGACTTGGCGGCCGGGAAGGAACCGGTGCCGTTCTTCGAGGCCGGCAGCCGCATCATCTCGCCGACCAGGCCGGGCAGGCCGCACCGCTCGGCCAGGCGCACCAGCGGCGCGAGCCCGCCGTACGCGATCAGATTCGGATCATCGAACCGTGCGGAGACCTTCGCCGCGGCATGGGAAGATTGCATCTCAGAAGTGCCCTGTTGGTCGTGCGTGCTGGAAGCGTGAGAACTCCCATCATCGCAGGTCACAGGGCACTTCCTCGTTCCCGGCAACGTCACCGCCGCACATCAACCGGTGGATCCGGGCTGAAAAGTAGCCGGCTCAACCTGGCGCCCACGGCAGTAAAAGCGGCCCCGCCGAAGGCGGGGCCGTGAGTACTTCGGTGGTGGGAGGTAGTCAGCCTGGCAGTCCGGGTTCTCCCATATCGAGTTGAGGCGTGGGCGTGTTGTCTGTGAAGACGGGGATCCCGAGGTCGACCAGTTGAGGGCGTCCGTCGGCGGGGGCGTTCTTGAGGCTGCTGAGCTTGGCCATCGCGGCGTCGAAGCTGACCTGCAGCCCCTCGACCTCACCGAGCCAGCCGTTGGCGCGGGCCTCGCGGATGCGTTCGCGGAGGTTCTGGATGATCTCGATGAGGCGGGGTTTCTGGCGGGGGTCCATCTGGAGGACGGGGCAGCGAATGCAGGCGTGCTCGTGCTTGCAGGGGGTGCCATAGGGGCGGCCGCAGGTGCCGAGGGAGACCTTGCGGAGTTCGAAGTGCTGCTGGAAGTCGTGCCACTCCGCCGCGGTCGGCTCGCGATATTCCTCTTGGGGGCGCTCGGCCCGGCGCCGGTCGAGGAAGCCTCGGTAGGTGCGTACCAGGTCGTCCTGGAAGACGGCGAGGTATGCCTGGGTGGTGGTCAGTGTTTTGTGACCGAGGATGCGGGCTGCGATGTGGACGGGAAGTCCGCCGGTGACAGCCTCGGTCGCGAACATCCTTCGGAAGTCGTGCGGTGTGTAGCGCAGTGGCTCGCCGGCCTGGTCGTGGAGTCCGGTGGCCTCCAGGGTCCGGTCCAGGGCGCGCTTGATGGCGGCCTCGCTCATGACCTGCGGCTGCCAGTAGGGGCGGCGCTGGAACAGGTGCGGCAGCTGGGGGCCCGTGACGCGCTCGTGTGAGTCGTAGCGGGAGATCAGCGGGATCTTCCCCCCATTGGCGTCGCGCAGGCGCTTGATGATCGTGGCCAGGACGCTGGCCAGTTCGGGGCTGACCAGCAGGAGCCGTTCCTCGTTGCTCTTGGAGGGGACGATCTGGAGGAGCGGGACGACTTCGTTGGTGTCGGGCAGTTTGTAGGAGACCAGCGCGAGGTGCGTGAGCTCGGTCAGTTCTTCGGCGCGAACGCCGGTGTGCCGCAGCGTCTCGATGATCGCCCAGGCCCAGAAGGCGTCATCCTCCACGAGGCTCTGGTTGATCCTTCGTCCGGTGCTGCCGACCTCCTTGATGAAGACGTGCCGTGAGCCGTGATCGAGGCGGCTGGGCACCTGATTCACCCTGGGGAGGACCCGCAGGTAGCGCGCCTCGCCGTGCTCGAAGGTCTCGTTGAACGGTGTGGCGCGGGCAGCCTCCAGTAGAGCGACGGACTCTCGGTGCACTCGCTCGGCTGTCTCCAGCAGCACGGGAAGATGAGGCAGCCGCTCGCGGACTCGCTGGTGCATCCGGGAGGTGGTCTGCTTGTAGATCTTGTGGTTCCCGGCGCCGTCGCCTCGCGTGATCGGGCTTGGCACTGCCCATGGGACCCAGAACGGGTCGTCGTGCGCCCACTCCTGAATGTCGAGGTAGAAGCCGCGCACCCGCATCATGACGTCGATGCGCGAACGGCGCTCTTTGACCTCTCCGCTCTTGTTGACGTAGGTAACCAGCCGTTGTTTCCCGCCGTCGACGACCTCGTCGGGCAGACGGAGGGTGTCGATGCCGGGGTGGTGTGCCTCGATGTCCGCCCAGAACACTCCGGCCAGTTCGCGTACCAGTCCCCGGAAGGTGCCGTAGTCGATCCCGGGGCGGCGTTCTTCGAGGTAGCGGACGAGCAGGTTGCGGACCTGCGTGGACTGGATGTTGTAGGCGTCGACCAGCTCGGCGGTGGGTCGCTGCCCGTGCCGCAGCGCGTCCTTGAGGGTGTCCTTCGAGTCGATGACACCGGCGCCCCGCAGCAGGTCCCAGGCGCTGTGGGTACCCACGTATGCCTCACCGGTCTCTCGCCGCCCGACGGCCCGCAGGTAGAAAACGTCCTCGGCGGTGAGCTGGGCGAGGTCCCGGCCGGTGTGCAGGATGATCGAGGAGATGACCCGCAGGCCCTCGTCGATGTGCCGGGGCATCATGCCGATCTCGGCGCCGAAGTCGCGCATTCGGTCCAGCTGGCCGGCGGGGAACATCTGCTGGACGTCTTTGAAGAGCCGCATCGCCTTGTAGCCGCGCAGGAAGACGTAGCGCGGGAGGACCACCCGGCTGACGAGCAGACTGTTGAGACCCATCATGAGCTCGTTGCGCCTGGACTCCGCGCAGCGCGGATCGTCCTCGTTCAGGGCCAGGATCAGCTCTTTGCCCTGGTCCGCCCCGGCCGCAAGCCATCGTCCCTGCCACCCGTCTTCAGGGAAGGTCAGCAGCCAGTCGAGGATCTTGGCTGCCCCCGCGAGCCGGACAGTTCCGGGCCACATGCCGCGGCTGTACGTTCTCTGCGGCCAGAGCGGCGAGGTCGGCAGCAGGGCCAGGACCTCGTCTCGGGTGAGGTGGTCGTGCGGGCCGACGCGTTCCTTGTCCGCTTTGAGGTCGTGCTCGATGAACAACGGCTTCGTCGGCGCGGGGCCGGTTCCGGCCCGGCGGACGGAGTTGGCTCGGCGGCCTCCCTGTAGCGTCACGCCTGGCCACCTCCGAACAGCACGGCCAGGTCGCTAGCCTCGTAACCGGTCGCGACGCCGGTCGGCACGGGGTGCTTCGCACGTTCCTCACGGGCGGCGAGGTACTCCTGAACCCGGGCGATGACCTGCTCTTCTTCCTCGACGAGATACACGTCGGCGGTAGTGCTCAGGTTGGCGTGACCAAGGATGGTCTGCACGTCTCGCAGCGACAGCCGCTTGTCCCTGGACATCCGCAGCGCGGCGGTGTGCCGCAGGTCGTGCATCGACCAGTTCGTGCCCAGCAGGGCGTTGGTCCGGCGGAACACCGCGCGCAGGGCCTCGTAGTTCATCGGCTGGTAGGCCAGCCCGGCGCCGTGGTCACGACGCCGGAGTGTCCACCACAGCGGGGCCTGCGGATCCAGCGGCGGGCCCTCGCTCTGGTAGAGCCGCAGCCAGATGAACGACTCAGGGCTGGAGGGAAGCCACTGCTCGGCCTGGGAACCCTTGCGCTCGACGCGTACTAGCTGATCGCCCCAGTCGACGTCAACGCCGCGAACCCCGAGGATCTCGGAAGCCCGAGCGGCGTTGCTGATGCCGAGCGCGAGGATCGCCCGGTCCCGGTTGGACCGCAGGGCCGCGAACAGCTCGTTCCATCGCTCGTCCGGCATCTGCCGTGGCCGCCGACGTGGGACCTTGGGGTTATAGCGCAGTCGGCCCTCGCCGCCGTAGGGATCCAGCGGGTTGTGATGGGCATGCGGGCGGCGCCTCGCGCTCCGGGCCAGCGGCACCGGGTTGACCAGCGGGCCGCTGCCCGACTCGATCCAAAATTCGTAGAAGCTCCGGAGTACAGCGTTGCTGTGCCGGATCGTGCGCGGCTTGTAGAGGTCGTCCAGGTACGGCTTCTTCGTGATCGTGTTAGTCGTCCCCGCGGTCGCTGCCGAGTGCGTCCGCGCCGACGTCCGAGGTTTCGTCGCGACCCGCAGCCACAGCACGAAGTCGCGTACCTCGGCGGACGTGGCCGGTCCCATTCGACCTGGACCACGCGAAGCCATCGCCACCAGCGCAGAAGATCGAAGGCGTAGCTGCGGACGCTGCCCGGCCGATTGTCCCGAGCGACGAAGTCGATCAGGAACCTACGAATCGGCTCCACCGCTCTTCCCTCCTCGTCGAAGACCAGCCAGGGCACCGCCCCGGCTCCTACGGCTACATGCCCCCATCTCGGCAAGCGGATCAACTGGATGTCGCGAGACGCTGCGTCCAACTTCTTTGCGCTCCTTCGTCGTTCGGATGCGCAACGTCTACCGACTAGGCCGTGTTTTAGATCGGGGTTCCGGTACACGCCTTGCACCGTGATGATCATGGTGTGGGGCGTGGGGATCTTTCTGATGAGCAGTGGTCGGTGCTGGAGTCGTTGCTGCCTGCGGCAGGCGTGAGCCGCAGGTCCGGGAACCGGCGGCGGTTGATCAATGGAGTTCGGTGGCGGGTACGGACGGGTGTTCCGTGGCGTGATCTGCCGCGCGAGTACGGGCCTTGGCAGACCGTTTACGGACTGTTCCGCAGGTGGCAGCGGCAGGGTGTGTGGGCCCGGCTGCTGACGTTGTTGCAGGCGAGGGCTGATGCGGCCGGGCTGATCACGTGGGAGGTGAACGTCGACTCCACGGTCTGCCGGGCCCATCAGCACGCGGCTGGTGCCCGCCGGGACGGGGCCGGGCAGAAGGAGCCCCCGGGAGGCGTCGGGACCGAACCGGAGGACCACGGGCTGGGCCGGTCGCGGGGCGGGTTCTCCACGAAGATCCATCTGGCCTGCGAGCAGGGCCAGAAGCCACTGTCGTTGCTGTTCACGGCGGGTCAGCGGGGTGACAGTCCGCAGTTCGAGCCGGTCCTGGAAGCGATCCGGGTGCCCAAGGTCGGCGGTGGTCGTCCCAGGCGCAGGCCACTGCGGGTGCGTGGTGACAAGGCGTACTCCTCGCGCGCCAACCGTGCTTACCTGCGCAGACGCGGGATCCGCTGCACCATCGCCGAGCCGGCCGACCAGGTCCGCAACCGAAAGCGCCGCGGCCGGGCCGGTGGCCGGCCGCCGGTCTTCGACCGGGAGGACTACAAGGCCCGCCACGCGGTCGAGTGCGGGATCAGCCGCCTCAAGCAGCACCGGGCTGTCGCGACCCGCTATGACAAGCTCGCCGTCCGGTTCGAGGCGGCCGTCCAGGTCGCGGCGATCCATCAGTGGCTGTGAACCAGCGGCCTGCCGATACGGCCGTGCCATGCTGATCACGGCATTGGGCAGCACATCTTCGGGGAGGGCTTCGGTGGCCGCCAGGTACTACTGCGCCGACAGCGAGAACGGTGACCATGTCGACGACCCGTCCGAGGACGCGCTGTTCATGCTGATCGACGACCTGAACGACTCGGACAACACGTTCGTCGTGATCCAGCCGGACCAGGACGACCCCGTCTGGTTTGCCTCCGTCGCCGTCCTGGACGAGGGCGGATACGAGGTCGTCCGCCGCGACACCACCCGCCGCGAACACGACGTGACCGTCGAGACCAGCAACGACCGCATCGCGGGCGACCTCACCAAGTGGCTGGCCGCCCGCGCTACCTAAAACACGGCCTAGGCCATGCGGGGGATGTGCTCATCTCCGGCGTGTCGTGCGGTAGTCCGGTCAACACCTCTGTGCCTACCTCCTGCACATCCGATGGCGATCCGGCGGGGGCCGGCGGGCAGGTCGGCGTAGTCGGCGAGGTTGGCGAGGAGCTCGCGGGCGCCGGGGGTGTTGAGGACGACGTCCTGGACGCGGGGGTGGAAGCCGTCGAGGTCGAGGATGTCGCGGGCGGCGGCCGGGTCGCGGAGCCGGGCGCGGACGTCCTCAATGCGGTCGGCAGCGGGCGGTACGGGGGAGCCGTCCGGGCCGGTGGGCAGGTGCAGGTAGCCGAACGAGATCAGGCGGATCGGGTGCAAGGGGTTCTCCTGCTCGGTGGTGAAGGACAAGGAACGCCAGAGCGCCGCGTCCGGCCTTCCGGCTCAGGTGCGGCGCTCTGGTGTCTGGCGCGGGCTATCGGGTGGTGGTGCCGGTGACCACGAGGAACTGGTCGGTGGTCAGGTCCATCACGACGTGGGCGTCGTGGCCCTGGGCGCGCTGGGCTGCGGCGTATTCGTCGGCGGGCCAGGAGCCGCGGGGGTGGCCGGCGGGGAAGCGCTCCAGGACGGTGCGGGAGGGCGCGGCGGTGGTCATCGGTCGTCACCGCCGTGCACGCGCTCGTGGATGTCGATCAGGGTGGTGATGGCGTCGGGGTTGTCGGCGAGGCCGACCCACGTGCCGCGCGCGGTGAAGACGGGTACGGCGTCGGTGTCGGCGTCGAAGATCACGCAGTAGTCGCCGTACCGGTCGATGACCATGTCGCTCAGGGCCAGCATCGGCGCGGTGTCCAGGACCTGAAGAACGTCGACGGTGAGCCGGGCGGGCGTACCGGGGTGCTGAGGCTGGACCAGGTCGCCGGTGACGCGCAGCAGGTCGCCAGGCTGTATGCGGGTCAGCAGCTCGTGGACGATCCCGGCGGCCGTGCTGGTGCAGGAGACGATCGTGTCGGGGGCGTCCTCGGGGAGGGTGTCCGCGTCGACGGGACAGACGGTCAGGTCGAACATCGCGGTGCCGTGCGGGCCGGGGGCGGGGATCGCGTCGACCCAGCCGTCGACGGTGCAGTGGGTGGTGTCCATCAGCTGGCCTCCGCCAGGGTCTCGGTGGGGCGAGGGGAGCGGGGTCGGGGGGTGCGCTGCGCGAGCACCAGGAGCTCGGCGTTGCGCTTCTGCTCAGCGGGCGTGAGGGGCCGGGCCTTCGCGGCGCCGTGGCGGTGCCAGAGCGGAGAGGCCGGCGGTTCGGGGTAGGCGAGAGCGTGGTCGACGTCGCGGTCGGTGCTGCTCATGGGGACCTCCGAGGGGGAGGGGTTCAGGCGTGGGTGGCGCGCTTGGTGCTCTTGGGCTGGGTGTCGGAGGCGAAGCGGCCCTCGCGGCGGGCCTCAACGGGGTTCGCGGCGATCCAGTCCTCCGCGCACGCCTTGTGGACGGGCTCCCCGGCGTGGGAGCGCATCGGCGTGGGCTTGTCGCACAGCACGCAGGGGCGGTCCTGCCAGCGGTCGTAGTGCTGGCTGTCGCGCCATTCGAGGAGCGCGCCGGGAGCCGGGACAAGACCCGGCTCGAACGGCGGCTTCTTCTTGGCTCGGGTGGTCACGGCCGGAAGCCGGGCAGCTGCTGGAAGACACGCTCCAGCAGGTCCGGCTTCGGCTTCCAGGGCACGACCTGTCCGCGCGCGGGGACAGGCAGGGGGAGCTCCTGGACGTCCTGGAGCACGAGGTGCCAGGCCCCGGGGTGTGCCCACGGCGAGCAGAGCGGCGCTCCCTCGAGGTCCTGGTGGCAGTCCGTGATCCGGGCGACGCCAACGACCGCGCCGGTGACCAGCTGGCGGTCGCGGATCGTGCGGCCGATCAGCGGGACGCGCAGGGCGGGCCGGTCGAGGGTCTTGCTCGTGTGCAGCAGCACCCAGCCGGTCCGCCACCTGACGGGCCTGTTCTCCACCGTCTTGGCTCCGGCGAGGATGCAGGCCGCGTACGGCTGCCGGATGCTGATGCCGCGGATCCAGTCGCCCTCGGGCAGGGTCACGGTGCTCATGCGGCCCGCCCCCACACCGCCGTGCCCGGACGTCCGGCCCGGCGGCCGTTGATGGACGCCACCGTGACGTGGTGCGCCGTCGCGAGGACCGCCCGGCCGGAGTGCTTGCCGTCGTAGAGAGCGGCATCGGCGGCCCTCTGCAACGCGGTGAGGTCGCGGGAGCCGACCGAGGCCGGGGCCGCGGCGCCGACCGACGCGGCGACGTCGACGGTGCGGCCGTCGTCCAGGGTGACCGGCACGTGGAGCATCCGGACCAGCTGCTCCAGGCGCAGCGCGCGGCGGTCGGCGGTCAGCTCCAGGACCACGGCGAACTCATCGCCCCCGAGCCTGCCGACGGACGCGCGCGGGCCCGCCCACGCGGTGAGCCGGGCGCCGATCGACGCGAGGACGGTGTCCCCGGCCTCGTGGCCCATGCCGTCATTGATCTGCTTGAAGTGGTCGGCGTCGACCATGACCACGGTCACCTTGTCGCCGTGGCGGGCAAGGAGCCGGCGGGCGCGGGCGGTGTAGGCGTCGCGGCGCAGCAGGCCGGTCAGCGGGTCCTTCTCCTTGGCGGCGATCTGCTTGTACAGCGCGACGGCGTGGACCGCCCAGCCGGTCAGCGGAACGGCGGCGGCGGTGATCAGGAGGGTGCGCGGGCCGAACCGGCCCGTCGTGTGCAGGACGGAGTCCATACTGGGATCTCCCTCTCGTCTCGTACGGGATGGGGAACCCGGGGCAGGCGACGGTTTCGACGCCTATGGCGCCTGCCTCGGGGCGAATTCACATCAGGCTGTTGGGGTTGACCCACGCCTTGGCGGTGGCCTTGTGCCAGTCCAGGACCCAGTCGTAACGCAGGCCGCGCGCGGCCCATCCGTCGCTGGAGTCGTCGGGGGCCGGGCGGCCGGCGGACACGTACTGCACGGCGCGGTCGTAGGCGCTGTGCGCGGCGGCCAGGGCCTCGCCCGGTCCGGCGGCGCAGCCGTTGAAGACGTGATGTCCTCGCCGGTCCTGGTCCGTCGCGTGGTGTATCGGGACGTCTACCTCGTATCGGCGCATGACGTCCAACTCCTCTCTGTGTTGAGGGACCACCGCGACCGCCCCGGCCCCCGTCGTGCGGGGAGACCGGGGCGGCACGGAGCGTCCGTCACGCAGGTTGGGGCGGGTCAGAACTCCAGATGGATCGTGATGGGCCGCCGGGAGTCCCCGGCGTGGGTGTGGACGGTGCGGCGGTGCGCGGCGAGACCGGCGCTCCCGCCCTGGACCGGGAGATGACAGTCCGGGCAACCGTGGGCCCAGTCGTCCCCGGCCGGGAGGTCGGCCGGGGTGAGCGGGTGCGGGTGCGGCCCGTCGGCTGCCCGGCTCACCGGCCCTCGCCTTCCGCTGGCTGCCGGTCGGCGAGGGCCAGGAGCTCCGCGGCGAGTTCCGGCGCGGACAGGATGGTGCGCAGGATCGAGGTGATCCCGTCGCGCTCGATGGGGTTCAGCCGGTCCCACACGGCGTGGGCGTCGCCGTGTGCGCCGACGGCCTTGAGGTAGTCGGCCTCGGTGATGGCGGTGTGCTGGGCGCCGCACCGGCCGCACCGGAAGACGGCCTGGTCCCAGCCGCACGCGGGGGCCTTGGTGCTCATGCGCTGATCGCCTCCAGGGCCTGCGCCTCGAGGTCGGCGCGCCCCTCGGGGTCGTCGTCCCAGTCCCGGTAGTGGTCGTCGGCCTCCTGGTCGACGTCGTCGGGGCCGCCGTGGACGGTGCAGACGATGTCCGGGTCGTTGTCCATCGCGCCGGTCAGCGCCTTGTGCAGGTCGCTGACCGAGTAGGCCGGCGCCCACGCCTGCCCGGCGCACTCCGGGTCCGCGGGGCAGGGGAGCGCCACGTCGAAGCCGAAGTCGCCCTCGCCGTCGACGTCCTCGCGCAGCGCCAGGGTGAGGTACTGCTGCCCGAGGCGGATCTCCGCGACGCGGTCGCCGCCCGCCAGGTCCGAGTCCGGGCGCCACCGCCACAGCGGCAGGATCTCCGGGCCGAAGAACCGGCGGGCCAGCCACAGGTCGCCCAGGCCGTCGCTGCCGTCGCGCCCGAGGTCGGCCTCCCGTACCTGTGAAAGCCGCCCGAGGAACGGCTCCAGGCGGTGCAGGGTGTCGGCGAAGACGACCGTGTTGAAGCCTTCGGCCGTGAGCCGCTGGTGCGAGTGGACCATGGCCTGGTGCTGGGACCGGACGACGTCCTCGGGCACCCGCCGGTTGTCCGGGCGCGGGCCCTGCCGCTGAAGGCACACGTCCAGCGGCGTGGCGACGACGACCGCGGCGGTCGGCATGCCGTGCCGCTTGGCGGCCGTCACCAGTTCCGCCCTGACGGGCTGGTCCAGGTTGGTGGCGTCGATGACCGTGTTGAGGTGGCGGGCCATCCTGCGCTCCAGGATCAGCTTGAGGACGTCGGCGGCGTCGCCGGTCGCGTCCTGCCGACCGGGGTCGTCACTGACGACGCCGCGCAGGCCGTCGAGGGAGAGGACCTGGGAGGCCGGCCAGGTGCGGGCCAGGGTCGACTTGCCCGCGCCCGAGGCGCCGATCAGCACGATCAGCCCGTTCTCGGGCAGGTCCGGGTACAGCACCGAGGTCATGCGGGATCTCCTTGCGGGTGAAGGGAGCGGGCGGACCAGTTCAAGCGCGGCCCGGCGTTGTCGGTGAGCAGGGCGGCGGCCTCGTGCAGGGGGCAGGAGGCGTCACCGTCGCGGTCGGGCTCGATCTGCTCCGCCCGGCGCGCGGCGACGGTGAGCAGCTGCGCGAGGGCGGGGAAGAGGCCGCCGGGGACGTCGATGTCCTCCTGAAGCTCGCGCAGGATCGCGGCGAGCTCGCGGGCGTCGACGTCGTCGGCGCCCAGGTCGTCCTCGATCTGCTGGAGGGCGAGCTGGGCGATGCCGACGGAGGCGCGCACCCGGTCCAGGCGGGTGCGGGGGCGGCCGGTCACCGGGTGGTGGCCTTGGTGGTGGCGACCAGGGCGGCGACGGTTTCCCATCCGTGGTGCCAGGCGCCGTCCAGGTGGAACGCCCCGTTGATGCCGAAGTCGGCGAGCTTGTAGAAGCCGCCCTTGCCGGTCTTGGTGGCGATCCTCTCCAGCAGGCCCTTGCCGGGAACCCTGCGATCTGCGGCGTAGTGGGTGCCGAAGGAGATGGCGAGCGCGGCCGCGGCCGCCGCCGGGTGGACCCTGATGCCGAGCGCACGGGCACCGGCCCCGGCCACGAGCGCCTGCGTGGCCGTATAGGTCAGGCAGTGGTGCAGGCACGCCGAACGGCCGCCGGCCGTGCCGTGGGTGGTCTCCTGGCCGGTGGCCGGGTCCTTGAAGGTGACCGGGTGCTCGTCGGAGGCGCCCTTCACCCGGGCGCAGAAGTCGTTCTGGACCCAAAAATCACCGATCGCGCTCCCGGCGCGGGTCAGTCCGAGCAGGGCCGCGAAGACTGCGGGGCGATGCGTCATGCTGGATTTCTCCTGATCTCGATGGGTGAGGGAGCGGGCGGCCGGCTCTTTGCCGATGCTGCGGCCGCCCGGGTGTGGCCCCCGTCCCGGCCTGTGCGGCCGGGACGGGGCTCGCGCTACGCGGCCAGCCGGTGAGCGGCGGGTGCCGAGGGCGCGAAGTAGCTGCTGGGGTCCACCGGGGTGCCGTCGAAGCACTCGATGCAACAGCCGAGCTTCTTGGAGAGGCAGAAGTAGAACCGCCTCCCGCAGTCGCCGCACGTCTGGCGTGCTGCCATCGCCTTGTCCAGGGCCCACTCCTGAGCGAGCGTCGGCGTGCGCTTGGGCACCGCCAGGTCGACGCGGAGCAGGAAGCCGCGGGTCGGGTGACGGCAGGACCACTGCGGGCGGGTCGCGCACAACCTGCACCGCAGGATCGCGACCGGGCCCTGATTGCTGCCGGGACTCAGCTGCATGTCCCGTAACTTCCGTCTGGTCACGAGCCCTTCGGGCACCGTGCCGCGGTCGAACTCCGGCAGCGCCGCGTCACTGCGCGGCACCCGGGTCACCTCGCGGCGGCGGCGCCTCTTTCGGCGGCGCGGCATCACCGGCGCCAGGTGCCGGGCAGCCGGTCGGGGCGGTACGGGTGGCGGGGGCCGGGACGCTGCGGGCGGGGCCGGCCGATGCGGCGGCGCGGGCGGGGGATGAGCACGGGCAGTTCCTCCAGAGGTCGGTGCACAGCTCCGCACCCCGCCGACGTCGAACGTGTCGGCGGGGTGCGGAGCGGCGGGTGCCGGGTCAGGCGGGCGTGTGCGTGCGGTGCGCGCCGGGCGTGGTCGGGGCCGGCGTGGTGTGGCTCGGGCGCGGGTGCTGGGGCTGCTGGTCGGGGGCGCCTTGCAGGTGGGTGCCGATCAGGTATCCGATCAGCAGTCCGCCGGTGCCGTAGACCTTGTGCCGGTTCGCCTTCCACCAGGTGGGTGGGGTCGGCTCCGTCAGCACGCCTATGACGGCCACGTGTTCTCCATTCGGTCGGGGACAGGTCGGGTGGTGCGTGAGGCCGGTCGGCCTGTCCGGCCCTCGCCCCGGCCCCGCGGTGGCGGGGAGGGGCGAGGACCAGGCGGAGCGACCGGGGGGTCAGCGCTGGAGCGGGTGGACGTTGTCGGGTTCGTCGCCGTAGTCGTCGCCCGCCGGGGTGGGGGCGGGGAGCGTGGCGTGCAGGTGGAGCGCGGGGCTGAACTGGTACTGCGGCGGGTGGTTGTGGACGATGGGCCGCAGGCTCAGGCCGCGCAGGGCGAAGATGCTGGCCAGGGCCCACATGAGGGCGGCGAGCCCGGTGGCGGCGGCGCGCCCTCCGGCCGGGGCGGTGGACCAGATCATGGCGAGGGTTCCGATGCCGAACAGCAGCCAGGCGATGCGGGCACCGGCGTTGCCGAAGAACCCGCCGACCAGGCCGAGCAGGCCGGTCAGCTGCCAGAACGCATACAGGGCGGCCGGGGCGACGGCCAGGTGCGCGGCCTGGTCGGCGAGGAACACGCGGACGGGGTGGTCGACCGTGCCCCACAGGCCGCTGCCGTCGCCGCCGCTGGTGGCCGGGACGGCGGACAGGCCCTTGAGTGTGGCGTCGGCGATGTCGCCGGCGGCGTCCAGCATCATGACGATGAGGCTGAGCCCGCCGAACAGCATGGCCGCCTTGATCCAGTTGGCGACCTCGTGCCAGCTGCTGTGCCGGACCTGGAAGACCTCCTCCCAGCGCTGGTAGAGGAAGCCGCCCTCCTCCCACGATTCCTTCCACGCGGCGCGCAGCCACGCGAGCCGCCCGGCGGTGTGCTTGGCGCCCGGTTCGGGGGCCGGAGGCACGGGCGGCAGCTGGTTGAGGAGGTCGAGGAAGGACGGGTTGTCCTGGCCGTTGACGGGCTTGTCATTGTGGTTCATGGCGTGGCTGCTCCTTCTGTCGGAGGGCGGTGGTGGGGTGGGTCAGCGGATCTCGTTGCGGGTGCGGGCGAAGAACGCGCCGCGGGTGGTGCTGTTGTTGTGGATCTCGGTGTGGTGGGTGACCGGACCCTCGAAGACGTTCTTGGTGACGGCCGCGCGGGCCTTGCTGATCGCGCCGCCGATGGCGGTGGCGGCCATGGCCAGGCCCGCGAACGGCAGGGTGACCATGAGGACGCTGTTCAACGTGACGGAGGCCAGGCCCTGGAGCACGAGCCAGGCGCCACAGCCGATGCCGGTGATCCCGGCGCCGACGCCGATGCTCGCGACGGCGATCCCGGCCGCCCAGGCCGGGACGATCCGGTGGTCTTCCTGCTTCACGGGCGGGGTGGTGCCGAAGGCCGGCGGCTCGGTCTCGTCGCGGAACGAGGTGGGGTGGTGGAGTACGGGCTTGGCCGCCCAGGCGTCGATCAGGCGGCGGGCTTCGGCCGCGGCCTCGGACTCGGGCATGCCGTGCTGGGTGTGCAGGGGGTCCATGGGGTGTTCTCCGATCACGCGGAAGGGGAGCACCCTCCTGGCCGTGGTGGCCGGGAGGGCGCGTGGGGGAGGGGCGCGCGACGTCGAAGGGCGTCGCCGGAGCGTGTCCGGCGGCGCCCTTCGGCGTTGCGTAGCAGGGGAGTTGAGGCTGGCGGGTGGGTAGGCACCGCCTACGCGCTGCGGGCATCCTCGGACCAACAGGCGTCGGGAAGGGGTTGGGGTGGAGTTCGTCTTCCAGTGCGGGTGGTGCGACGGAGACAACTTCTTCGTGGGCAGGCAGGTCGGCTTCTGGGTCGACAAGTGGGAGGTGCCCTCGGAGTGGGACTGCCGCTTCTGCGAAGGGCTCAACTACACGCCGGACCCGCCCTGGGAAGAGGCGTAGTCAGAAGCTGGAGATCAGTCCGGCGAACGAGGCGAGGCCGCTGTTGATGGCCGGGGCCAGGCCGGTCGCAGCGAGGGTGAAGCCGAACAGCGTGCAGGCCAGCGCGGAGCCGACGCGGACGTTGCCGCCCTTGATCAGGACGAAGACGATGATGCCCATCAGCACGGCGGCGGAGATGGAGAGGGCCACGGTGGTGGTGCTCCTTCACATGGGTCGGTTGGGGCCGGCCGCGCTCGGGCAGGCCGGCCCCCGGGGTGGGTGGGTGTGATCAGGCGTCGGTGAGGCTCTTGATGGCCTCCAGCGCCTTGCGGGCAGAGACGACCTCCTGGCGACTGCCGCCCTTGGAGCCGCGGCCGCCGCCCTTGCCGCCTCCGCCGCCACGGCGGCGGGAGCCGCCGTCGTCGCCGTCGTCTTCCTTGGGCTCGGGCCAGAACTCGCCGGGCCGTACGGGCTCGTTCCAGTCGAACCACAGGCCGCGCTTCTCCAGCTCGCTGATCTCGTGGTCGGTGAGGTGGTTGACGTCGTCGGGGAACAGTTCGGCGAGGTCGGTGTCGAAGTCCGCGTACAGCGACCGCATGAGGACCGCGCGCCCGTTGTCCATGACCATGATGGCGACGCCGCCGGTGGACACGCCGTTCTCCGGGTCGGCCTCGCCGCGCATGGCCCGCTCGATCGCGGACCCTTCCTGCTGGGCGTAGCGGGCCGGGATGGTCGGCACGTCGTAGGCGTTCTCCATCGTGCCCTCCGCCGCCTTGCGGGTGGCACCGGGCGAGCCCATGTTGAAGATGGACGGCCGGCTGTTCTGCCGCAGGTTGTCCTTCATCTCCGTGCTGAAGCCGTTGTGCGCGAACGGCGACTGCCCGGCCGGGTTGAAGCCGATCCCGTACTTCAGGCCGGTGACCGTGAGGTCATCGCCGTCCTTCTGGATGAACTCGCCGAAGTCCCCGTCCTGCGCCGCGGTCATGAACTCGTCCGCGAACACGTTCAGCTGCCGGTAGGGGCAGCGGGCATCGCCCGGCTTGTAGTCGTGCGCCTCGCCGTCGTGCGGCCAGGGCATCTCCGCGCGGATCTCGCACAGCGCCTTCGCCGCGCGCAGCGAGCGGGCCATCCACAGGGCGTTGGAGCCCTGCCGGTCGATGTACTTGCCCAGCGTGGACGTCTTCTCGTCCTTGCGGACGGTGGAGAGCCACACGACCTGCCCGGCCAGCGACATGGCGGCCATGTCGATCGCGAAGAACTGCGTCTTCCCCGACCGACTCACACCGAGGATCAGCCCGTGCCGGGCGGCGTTCTTGTCGTGCTGGAACACCATGTTCTTCACCGGCTGGCCGGTGATGGTGTACCCGCACACGTACATGCCCTTCGCGTCCGGGGTGAGCAGCTCCCGGGTGGCGGGGAAGATCGCGGACAGCGGGGGCTTGTCGAACGCGCTGATGAGGAACTCGATGCCGTCGATGAGGACGAACACGCAGCTGTCGTCCTCGGGCAGGCCCAGGCCGCGGCAGACCTTGGCCAGGTCGATACGCGGGGACGTGGTGGCGTCGGCCATCTTCGCCCGGTAGAAGGTGACCCCCCGGACGCCGTCGCGGGTCTTGTGGACCAGCTCGGAGCCGGGGGCCCCGCCCTTGGGCGAGCCGACCTTGTCCGTCCAGCGCTCCTGGTCGGTGGGGGCCTTACGGCGGCGCTGGTTGGCGTCGGGGGTGATGTGGGCCTCCAGCCAGCCGGGGCCGCCCTGGCGGCCGGGCTGGATGGCGACCTCCGCCAGGACGACGTCGCCGGAGTGCACGGCGAACGGTGCGGCGACCGCAGCCTCGGTCAGGCCGGTGATCGGCCGTCCGGTCTCCGAGGCGCGCAGCAGGATCGTCATGTCGTGCTGCTGGCCGGGGTGCCGGGTGGCCTTGACGATGTGCGTACGGCCGGGCATCCCGGCCTGCTCCCACAGCATCCGCGCGTCGCGGGTGAGCAGGTCGGCTCCGTCGTCCTGGACGACCGGCTCCTCGAGGACTTCGGCGGGCGCCGGCTGCGCGACGGGCGCGGCCAGCGCGGGGCGGTGACGGCGGCGGGCGTGCCGGGAGAAAGGCATCACCAGGTAGCCGGCCGCCGCCCAGGTCGCGGCGAGCAGCCCGTCCATCCAGTACGGGCCGAAGCCGCCGGTGTGCCCGGCGGTGACGTCGATGGCGGCGGCCAGGACCAGCGGGGACCAGCGCAGGATCTTGCGTCCGGCGCCGGGCTCATCGCTCTTGGCGGCGAGGAACCAGCCGCCGATCCCGGCCGCACCGGCGAGCTGCACGACCTGGTTGACGGGGCTGTCGGGGTAGAGGTTCGGGGCCACGGCCAGCACGGGCGCGGCGAGGGTGTAGGCGAGGCGTTCGAGCGCGACGCTGCGCGGCGTGGTCACCGGCTTCTCCTTCGCAGAACAGCCGCGGGCGGCCCCGCGAGGTGTGCGGGGCCGCCCGTGGCGGGGTGGGTGGGGGAGGGGGTCAGCGGTTGAAGAACCCGGGTCGGGGCGTCTTCTCCCGCCGGTTGGAGCGGATGTCGTCCAGCGCGCCGTAGAGCTTGGAGTGGGTGCGCTTGGTCTCGTGGGTGAGGTCGGCGGTCTCCTGCGCCGTCTCGTACAGCTTCTTGACCTGCACCCCGGCGCCCCCGAGGGCGACGCCGACGTTGCTGGTCAGCTCCACGAACTTCGGGTCGAGTTCGGCGTTGTCGACGTCGCGGGCCGCGTCCTCGGCACGCTTGGCGTTCCTGCGGACGCTGCGCACGAGCTCCTCCAGGCCGAGCCCGGCGTCATCCAGCGCGCGCCCGAGGGCGTCGAGCTTGGCCTGGACGGCCTTGTAGCGGTTGTCGCCGTCGGCCACGGCGGGTGCCGCAGCGCTGGGGCGGGGTGCGAGATCGCTGCTCATCAGCGGGTTTCCTCCCTCTGCTTAGTCGTGGTGGGCGGCGGCGGACACGTAGTTCAGGCCCGCGTCTTCCTTCGCGGCCATGTCCTCGCCGTACACGCGGGCGACCATCGCGGCCGCGAGCTTGGCGGCCTCCAGGGCCAACCCGCACTCGGTCGCGCACCGCTCCGCCTGCTGCTTCATGCGGGCCGCGGAGTCGGCCAGGTCCGAGATCAGCTCGGTGACCTCGGTGGTGACGTTGTGGTCACCGACCAGGTCGGTGGCCATGTCCCGCAGGGCGTCGGCCACCTTGTCCAGGGCCTCCGCGAGGGCTTCGGCCCGCTCCTGGTCGGAGGCGGCCTGGATGGCGATGTTCGCCATCTCCACCAGGTAGTCGTCGAACGTGATGTCCGTGCGGTGCTGGGCGCCGAGGCCGCCCCCGCCGGACGGCCTGCTGACCTGCGAGCTGCTCACGCTGCTCCCTTCCGTGGCTGTCGGCCGACTGGTGCCGGGCCGTGCGGTGTGCTGCTCCGGCGCGGGCGGCAGGCCCCGCACGCCGGCCGTGAGGGCCCCGGGGGCGTCGGGGACGATGTCCGCGTCGACGATGTCGTCGCCGCCCGTGGCGCCGGTGCGCGGCGGGCGGGTGGGGCGGTCGGGCCACTCCACCGTCGGGGTGGAGTCCTCCTCGCCGAACGGGCTGTCCGCCGGACGGCCGCGCCGACCGGCACGCCCCGTACGACCACGCCCCGTACGACCGGTGCGCCCGGTGCGGCGGGAACGTCCGCGCCGACCGGCCCGGCCGGTGGCGCCGGTGCGCCGGCGCCGGAACCGACGCCGCTTCTTCCCGCCGTCAGACGACCCGTCACCGGCCGTGGAATCCGTCCCCGGCGTATCACCCGCCGTGCCGTCCTTCGCGGCGCCGGAGGACCCGCCAGAGCCGTCCTTGGCGTCCTTGCCGTCGGTGCCCTTGGCCTTGGAGTCCTTGTCCTTGGTCAGGTTCACCTTCTCGGTGCCGGCCGCCTTGGCGTCCTTCGCCTCCTGCGCGGCCTTCGCGTCGGCACGCCGCTTGTCGAAGCGACGCTGGGCTTCCTCGCCGACGGCCTTGCCCAGCGTGGTGCGGCCCGGGTCGGCCGACGCCGCGGCTTCCCGCTTCGCCTTCCGAGCCGCGTCCCGCTCCTGGCGCTTGGCCCGGCGGTCCTCCCACGCCTGCTGCCGCTGCGCGCGGCCCTGGTCGCGGTCCTTGGACCGGTCCGCGACACCGGCGGAGTGCCCGGCGCTGCGCCGCTCCTGCCGCCCGGCCTGGCGGGCCCCGGCGCGCTCCTGGCGGCCGCGGGCCCGCTCGGTACGGGCGCCGGACGACTGACTTGCCCTGTCGTCCTTCGAGTTGCCCCGCCCGGAGCCGCCAGAGCCCGTCTGAGAGCCCTTCGAGCCCCCGGACGCGCTGCGCCCGGAACCGGCCGAACGGCCGCCAGAGCCCGACTGAGGGCCCTTCGTGCCGCCCTTGCCGCCTCCGCTACCGCTGCCGCTGCCGCTCCCGGACCCCGAACGGCTCCCGGGGCCGCCGGAGTTGGAGCCGCGCGAGCCGCCGGACCCCTTCGGCCCGGCACCCGAGTTGGTGCGGGACGGCCCGCTGCCGCCCCCGCCGCGCGAGGACCCGCCCCCGCCGCCGGCCTTCGAGCGGCCCTTGTCCGCACCCAGGCCGGAGGAAGACGACTTCGTACGGTCGGCATCCGCCTTTCCGCGCGCCGCCGCCTTGTCGCCCTTCGCTTTCATCATCGCGGCGTGGAGCTTTCCGTTCTGCTCCATCATCGCGACTTCCTGCGCGGTGCGGCCCTCCAGCAGCGCCGCCTTCCGCGCTATTTCAGCCTCACGGAAAGGCGCTTCGCTTTCCTGGTTGTACCGCGCCATTTCCAGTCGGAATTCCAACCAGTCACCGAGACGGTCGGCGAGAGAACGGGGCTGCTCGTATTCGCCTTCCTCGTATTCGCCTTCTTCTTTACCGGCTTCCGACGCGGCAATTCCTTCGGAACGCAGCGCCGCAGCCGGGTTGGGAGCAGCCGGAATCGCGGGAAGTTCCATCGTGGTCTCCTCCGGGCTCTCCGGGGGAGCCTCCGGAATGTCTTCCGGCGGCGGAATGGTGTCGATGAAATCCGGGATCGACGGCAGCGTGTAGGTGGAATCGCCGCTCCACGGACCGTGGACCAGGGTTCCGCCGCCGGTGTCGTCGGACTCGTCGGACACGGGGCACCTCCCCTCCTGGGGACTTGACAGACAGTGGGGTCTCGTGTGCACGCGCGTGCACGTGCACGTGTGCACGCTTTACGCGCGCGAGGCCCCGCCGGAGCCCGGCGGGGCCTTCATGGGGTGACGCTCAGCTACGCGGGCCGTGCTGCTTCAGGACGGTGTCCGCGTACTGCATGAGGTGGTCGAACAACCGCGGGTCGCCCGCCTGCCGCTTCTCCAAGACCAGCTTGAAGAGGCGGCAGACCAACGTGAATGCGGTGACGACATCACCGCGTCCCGCTTTTACGTCCCGGCTGATTTCGGTTCGAGTAACGCGGAGCCAGAATTCCATCCGGCCGATTTCCCCGCGACTTTCGATCGCCTTGCGCTCTTCTTCCTGCAGCCAGCCGTTCCGCCCTTGGATCGAGCGTTCGGTACTGCTGAGGGGGCGCGTCACGCCGACTCCCTCTTACCGAGGTCGTAAATCGACGTGGGACCACCATAGCCGGAATTCTGGTTCTGCGCACCCTGCTGGGGCGGCGGGGGTGCGACCTGGAGCGTCGGCGGGTTCTTCTTCCGCTGCCTTTCGATCTCCTTTTCCTTCCTGTCCTTCGCCGTATTCACGACGGATTCGTCGTGGGCGCGGCGCTTGTAGGCGCTCTTTTCCAGGCCCTCGGTCAGGTTGTTGAGGTTCTTGAGCACGTTGCCGAGGGCCTTTTCGACGGGCATCGCGCGCAGCCGGGCGTGGTACCAGCGGTCGCCCTCCACGTTCGTGCCGCGCAGGTGCACGCGGGTCTCGAGCGCGAGGGTCTCCAGGTTCTTGCCGATGTCCAGCAGGACCCGCTGAACGTCGGCCAGGTACCGGGCGGTTGCCTCCGGGCTCTGCGCCACGTCGCGCAGGGGGGAGTAGTTCGGGTCGTTGCCGTTCATGCGAGAAGACCTCCAGGTCTCGGGGGTTGGGGAGGGGGAGTCCGTCCCCGAGGCTGTTGCGCGGGGTGGTGATCGGAGCGATTTCGTCCGCGCCCCGCTCGGGGCGGGCGCGGGCGTGCGGCCTGCCGGCCGTGGCCGTCACCGGTCCGCGCTCACGCTCGGGAGCGTGGGCGCGGGCCGGGGGCGACCATGAGCGGCAGGGGTTCTGCCAGAGGGTGAGCGCATCGGCGCTCACCGAGCGCTCGCCTACGCGCTCGGGGTGACTTCTTCGACCTGAGCGCGCAGGCGCTGGGCGGTCGGGCGGGAGACCGGGGTGTCGGACAGTTCCGCGTCGGTGAGCGCGTCGCGGATCTCCTTCCACTCGGGGCGGCGCCCGAGCTCGGTGTAGAGGAGACGGATGCGAGCGTGGCGGCGCTCGGTGAGCGCGTCGCTCTCGCTGCGGGAAAGAGCGCCGTCCGCTCGGTGAGCGTCGTCGTCCTCCGTGTCGCGCTCACCCTCGTGAGCGCCGGAGGTGAGCGCCGGGCGCTCGCGCTCGCCGTCCGTCTCCCCGGCGGTGAGCGCGCTCACGTCGGGGTGAGCGCGCGCGCTCTCCTCCACGCGCTCGATGGTGTGAGCGTCCTCGGGGGTGAGCGTGTCGGCGAGCGCGGCGGGCGCCTCTCCGAGCTTGAGTGCCATCCGCTGCTCCAGCGGAGCCTTGCTCCGCCACCGCCAGCCGTACTTCTCCTTGAGCTGCGCTCGCAGGTAGGTCTGCTCCTGGAGGCGGGTGAGCGCCTCCTCGTAGCTGGTGATCTCCCACAGGATCATCCGGCGGCGAAGCCGGGCGGTCGGGATCGGAGCGAGGATCCAGCGCGAGCGGCGCACCGTCTCCATCCGCTTCTTGCCGGTGACCGCGCCGATCCGCGTGCCGTACACGTGCGAGGCGATCTCGGAGAAGATCACCCAGAGCAGCGTGAGGGCGGCGTGCCCGATCCGGCCTCCGGGAGTGGAGGACGCCTGCCAGTTCAGGTAGACCGTCACCGCCGTCAGCGCGCGGGGCACCCACCGGATCCAGCGGAGCTCCATGCCCATCCGGATCAGGATCAGGTTGGCGCCGGTGAAGGCGGGGATGGCGACGTCGATGCCGACGGGCAGCAGCCACGGCCAGTCCCAGCCCCAGCTGGCGGCCTTGGTCTCCAGCGCGGTGTAGGAGGAGAGCAGCCCGAGCGTGGAGACGACCGCGGCCGCCAGGACGATCCCGACGACCAGCACCAGCTCCTGGCCGGACAGCGGCGGCACCCCGCCGGCGGGCCGGGCCTCGTCGCGGGCCTTGCGCCGTGCGGCGCGCGACTCGGTCCGGATCTCCCGGCGCCGCGCCCGCTGCACGGTGCGCTGCGTCGCCGCCTCGAGGACCCGGTCCGCTTCGGCTCGGGCCTGCGCGGCGGCGGCCTGGTCGGCCGTGGCCTGCGCCGCCGCCTCCCGGGCCGACTGCGCGTCGGCTTCGGCCTGCTCGCGCAGCCGGGCGGCGTCCTTGTCGGCCGCCGTCCGCAGCTCCTCAGCGGAAGTGCGGGCGTCGGCCAGGGCGCGGTCGGCATCCGCGCGAAGGCCGGCGGCGACCTTCTCGGCTCCGGCCCGTACCTGCGCGGCCTGGCCGTCAGCGCTCTCGCGCATCCGGTCGGCCTCGCCCCGCGCCCGCTCCAGCACCTGTTCGGCGTCGGTGGTGGCCCGGGTGCGGGTCTCAGCCGCGGTGCGCTCCGCAGCCGCGAGCAGCTCGGTGCGCACGTTCTCCGCGTCGGCGAGGGCCTTCGCGGCGGCCTGCGCGGCCTCGGTCCGGACCTGCTCCGCCTGCGCGGCCGCCGAGGTGGTGACCTCCTGCGCCTGGCGGCGCGCGTCGGCGAGCAGCTGCTCCACCGTCACCTTGGCGTCGGCGAGGACCTTCTCGGCCTCACCGGCCGCCGTCGCCGTGACGGTGTCGGCATCGCGGCGCGCGTCGGCGAGCAGCTGCTCCGCCGTCGCTTCGGCGGCGGCCCGGCGCTGGTCGGCGTCGGCGGCCGCCGTGGTGGCGGCCTCCGTGCGGACCCGGTCGGCGTCCGTCGCGGCGACGGCCAGGAGGCGGGACTGCTCGCTCGCGGCGGCCTCGGTGATCGAGGCCGCCTCGGTGCGGGCACCGTCCAGCAGCTCGGTGGCGCGGGCCTCGCCGTCGGCGAGGATCCGCGCGACGTCGTCGAGGGCCTGGTCCCGAAGGTCGGCAGCGCGGTCGGCGGCGTCGGCCACGACCAGGTCGGCCTCCGGGAACACCAGCGGCACCTTCTCCTCGGGGGCGGTGGCCTGGGCGGGGATGGAAGCCGGCGTCGCCGGTGCCTTGGCGCGCCCGTTGCGGGGCTTCGGGGTCGCCGCGGGCTGGCGCCGGCGGCGGGTGGCGGGCTTGGTGGCCACGGGGAGTCCTCTCTCTTCCGGGCGCCTCCGTACAGAAGGGGCACCGTGGATCTACGGCGGTGGGTAGGATCGTGACCAGGCCCTCCGGGGCCCCGGCAGCTTGAATGCCGGGGACTCGGAGGGCCGTTCTGCGTGGGGCAGGTAGTCAGCGCGGGGCGGGCAGCGCGGCGGCGTCCCGTACGAGGTGCTGGCGCAGCCAGGCGACGGCGGCCGAGGTCATCGCCCCGGTGTCCGGCTCCTTCAGCGGGGCCGTGTCGATGTCGTGCATCGCGTCGGTCGCCGGGAGGGGCCGCATGTAGTCGGGGTCGATGCCCGCGCGGTAGCTGAGGCTGCCCAGTTCGGTCAGGTCGTAGAGGACCTTGCCGGTGTCGACGTGCGTCCAGGACCGCTCCACCCGGCCGACGAAGGTGTGGCCGGGCTGGCCGAGCCAGAACCGTTCGACGTTGCGGAACAGGACGATGTCGCCCTTGATGTAGGTGACGGCCGGTCGGGTGGTCTGCGTCTGCTGCCCTGCCATGTGCTCTCCTCTTACTCTCGTGGTCCGGGGTGCGGCGGCCGGTGCGGTCGGATCAGGCAACTGGCAGTCGGTCACCGCTGAGCGGTGGTCACCTCGTCGCGGGTGGGGAAGTTGTGGCGGCCGTCGTCCATGCGGACGGTGAGGTGGCCTCCGGTGTGGACCTCTTCGACGGTTCCCTGGTCCCCTGCCTTGTGCCGGGTGCCGAGCGCCTCGATGTCGGTGGTGAGCGTGACGCGGTCTCCGCGCATGGCCATCCCTTCGTGGTCCGGACTGTCCGGCTCCCTGTCACCGCCCGTCCCGGCCGCTGGGGTGCGGCGGCCGGTGCGGGCGGATCGGGCAGCCGTCAGGCCATGGCCGCGACGGGACGGTGCGGGGCGACGACCTGGCCGTCGGGCAGCAGCTCGCCGGTGTCCTCGAAGAGCACCAGGGCGTTGCACAACAGGCTCCAGCCCTGCTCCGGGTGGGCCGCCACGACCTGCGCGGCCTCGCGGTCGGAGCTGGCCGTCGGACACTTCGGCGTGTGCGTGCACTGCGAGTCCGTCATCCGGGTGGTGCCCGTGCGGGTCGTCGCGGTGTCGAGCTGGTGGCTGCTTTCCATGGGGCTCTCCTGCGGGGGAGGAAGCGATCCCGGGATTGTTCCGGGCTGGAGACGTGCGAAAAGGCCGGCGGCCCGTCGTGCGGACAGCCGTTGTGCGGCAGTGCTGTGGGGCGGGCCGGAAGTTGCCCGACGCTCCCGTCAGGCGGTGCGGTTGCGGGCGGCGCGGCGCTTGAGGGAGCGGCGCTCCTTCTCGGACAGCCCGCCGAACACGCCGTAGTTCTCGCCGCGCTCCAGCGCGCCCTGGAGGCAGGACTCCATCAGCGGGCAGCGACGGCAGACAGCCTTGGCTTCCTCCTCCCAGAGGAGCGCCGGGCCGGTGTCGCCGATCGGGAAGAAGAGCTCGGGGTCCTCGTCGGCGCAGGCCGCGCGGGGGCGCTCGATGATGTCGGTGGTGTCGGCGCCGTAGTAGGGGGTGCGTACGATGGAGCTGTTCATCAGGGCCTCCCAGAAGGTCCGTACGACAGCCCCGGGGGTGCATCCCTGGGGCTGTTTGCGTGGTGGCGGCCGGACGGGCCGGAGCGAAGGTGAGCTCCCGACGCTCTCCGCCGGCCCCGCCCGTGAAGGCGCGGAGACGACGGGCAATGCCGGGGGATCGGTCAGCGGCGGTTGTTCTCCGACCGCTGGTTCTGCTCAGCGTTCTTGCGCGAGAGCTCAGCGCGCTCCGCGTCGGTCAGGCTCGTGACGGCGTTCACCGGACCGCCCCCATCTGCGCGAGGGTGCGGCGGGCGCGGCGGCCGGCCTTCGCAGCGCGGGAGTCGCCGTCGGCCACCAGGTGGCGGACCAGCTGGTGGAAGGCGTCGGTCTCGTCGCGCTCCGGGCCCTTCTGGTTGTCGGCGTCCTCCATGTCGTCGTAGAGGCCGTTCGACGGGGCGGGGATGGTGCGTGTCATGCTGGGCATCAGGTCCTCCGATACAGGTCCTGGACAGTCCGAGGGCTGCAATCCCAAGGGCTGTCACGATCACTCCCCAGTCGGGGAGTCGACTGCTGTACGAGCAGCCACGGCCCCGGCCGCCCCCTCTTGAAGCGGGGCGGCCGGGGCCGTGGTCGTTCGTCTCGGTGCGGGTCAGGCCGCCGACGTCGCCGGGGTCTTCCGGGCGTACTGCCTGCCCAGTTCGGCCTGCCGCCGGTCGTGCGCCTTGATGTCCTGCGGCAGCGTCGGGAGGTCGGGACCACGGAACTCGGAGAGCGAGCCCTTCTTCCGCGCCGTGCAGCGGTTGTTCGCCTTCTCGACTTCCTCGCCGCCGTGCTTGGCCCACTGCGCCTTGCGGACGGCCGGCGCCGACTGCTTCCGCGCGGCGCGCTGCTCCTGGCGCTCCAGCTGCTCGCGGGCCTCACGGCGGGCGGGCTCCTCCTGGAGGGCGAGGACGTAGCGGCGGGCAAGGATGCCGCCGTCCGTGCAGTGCGTGCCCTTGACGCACCGGATGCAGCCCTTGCGGTGCGCAAGGTAGGACTGGCGGGTCGTCTCCAGCGTGACCTCCGCCTTAATCCGGGAGACCGGAACGGCCGGAGCCGGGAGCGGCTTGTAGAACTGCTGCGCCGCGCGCCGGTTGTCCTGCGGCATCGCCTCCCGCAGCAGGCGGTTCTGGTCGGACTGCCAGCGCCGTACGTCGATGTCGATTTCCACGACCTGGTCGGTGCCGGGGCACAGGGTGTGCTTCTCGCCGTCCGCGACCTTGTCGGTAACGCAGTGCTCGCGGATCTTGAGGACCTTGTCGCCCATGATCCGGCGCCAGGTGCGGCAGTCGGGGCAGGCGATCGACTTGACCTCGTCCGGACGGACATTGAAGTCCTCCGGGGCCATCGAGCTGAGCAGCAGCGGCGCACGGCGGTTGGTGTTCTTGGACCGGTTACGGCCGGGGCGAATGCGGGGCATCGGATCCTCCTGACGTGGGGTGGGTGCGGGTGCTGCCTTCTCTGCCGCGCCAGGCCGGCCTTTCGGCTGGTGGTCCTGGCGGACAGACAGCGCAGCAGCGCCGTCGGGGTGAATCAGGTGGAGCTATTCGGTACAGGGGCCTGGCCGGGGGAGCTCGGCTCACCCCACTGCCTCGCCTCCGAAGAGACGGTGGCTTCCTGCTGTTGATCTCTGGTGCGGTCAAGCGTGCGGGCTTTAGCTAGTAGACTTAGATTGACTACTCAATGCCCGACGCAATGAAGCATGCACGCTGCGCGACGCGGGGTCAAGCCCCTTCGGCTAGATTGACTAGTCATTCCCGGGCATGTAGACATCTCCCATGGCAGTCAGCGGCAGGGCCCGAGCCCTCTACCAGCGCATCGCGGACAAACTCCGTGCTCAGATCACCGATGGGACGCTGGTTCCTGGTGACCGGCTGCCGACCGAGGCGGAGATCGCCTCCGAGTGGGACACGACCCGTTCGACTGCCGTGCAGGGCCTGAAACTGCTGGTCAATGAGGGTCTGATCATCAGCGACCGCCCGCGGGGGTACTTCGTTCGCAGCCGGCGTCCGATGGTCTATCGGCCGCAGGGCGAATTCCGAAAGCGACCGCTGTCCCCTGAGATGGACCAGTTCCTCACGCAGATGTCCGAGGAGGGGCGCGAGGCCAGCCAGCACATCGAGGTGCAGGTCGAAGCGCCGTCTCGGCAAGTGCGCGAGCGCCTCCACCTGGATGAGGGGGAGCTGGTTGTCGTCCGGCGCCGTGTGCGCTTCGTTGACGGAGTCCCCTACAACACGAACGACTCGCACTTCCCGCTCGCGCTGGTCCAGAGCAGCGAGATCATGAACCCGGACGACATCGCCCGCGGTGCGAACGTCGTCCTGTCGGAGCTCGGATACGAGCAGGTCCGCGCGCTGGACGAGATCCAGGTACGGATGCCGACTCCCGAGGAAGCCGACCGCTTGCAGCTCGGTCCCGGCACGCCCGTGGCAGTCCATCTGTGCACTGGGTTCACCAAAGACGGCAGGCCGGTCCGCGCTGTGGTCAACGTGCTGCCCGGCGACCGACACGTCATCACCTACGAGCGCAGCCGCCCCCAGTTCGATGCCGCACCGATAATCCGCCAGGCCGTTGCCGCAGACCTGCGCACGGTCATTGACCTGTGGGAACACGCTGCCTCGTGGCTCGGCGAGCGAGGCATCGATCAGTGGCAGTACCCGCCGCGTGAAGACCGCATCAAGGCCAACATCGCGGCCGGCGAGTGCTGGATCGTCGAAGCCGACGGCGCGCCCGTGGCGACCATCACAGTCGATGAGCACGCCGACTCGGACTTCTGGAATCCCGATGAGGCTGCCGAGCCAGCGCTCTACGTGCACCGCATGGTCGTGCGCCGCGATGTGTCGGGGCTGGACCTCGGCTCGGCCATGCTCGACTGGGCGGGCCAGCACGCTACGAACCAGGGCAAGCAGCTGCTCCGCCTGGACGCCTGGCGCACCAACGAGGGGCTGCAGAAGTACTACACCGACCGGGGCTTCAAGCACGTTCGGACCGTCGAAGCCGCCGACCGAAGCAGCGGTGCCCTGTTCCAGCGCCCCTCCAGCTACAGCCGTAAGACCGGGCCGCAGCTCGCCGTTGTTCCGGCCGAAAGCAAGCACTGACTCAACCCCCTCGCTGGACTCGAGAACCCGACGATTCGGTTCTAGTCCCGGGGAGCTGCAAGTTCCAGATCTGACATGTGGCCGGGTGAACTGGCCACATCAGCCACAGGATTGGGGCGGGATGGCACAGAAACCGAGGGAGCTGACGCCCTGGGTGTCCCCCCTGCACAACTGGGGCTACCAGCTGCGCGAGCTGCGGAATTCGCGGGGTCTCAGCCTCCGCGAACTCTCGAAGCCGACCCGCATCGACCACGCTCACCTGGGGCGATTCGAACGAGCGGAGCGCATGGCCGACCGCACCCAGGCAGCGCTCCTGGACGACGCCCTGGGCGCCAGCGGGCTGCTGCTCCGCCTCTGGGAGCAGATCGGTGACGAGCGTGGCCATGTGGCCAATCCGCCCGTTCATGTGGCCAACTCGGCGGTCAGCCTGGCCTTGGCGGCAGCAGACCAGGCAGCGTCGGACGGTGAGGGGATCTCGGTCCCGTGTCGTCTACGCGATGGGTCGGTGGTTTGGGTGGCTCTGGAACGGCGTGCACTGCTGCGCGCGGGGGTGGGGTTGGGAGCCGCTGCGGCGGTGGGCATGGGCTCGCCGGCGGCTGCGGACTCGGGCGGCGTTCCGAGCCTGGTCCGCAAGGCGCGGGCCGCGTCGGCATACGGCTCGACACCGGTGGAGCACCTGCGCCGCGCCCGTCGCCACCTGATCGACGGCGACAACCTTCTCGGGCCGCGCCACGCTCTCAAGACCACGCGCGACTACATCGACGTCATCCAGCAGCTGCGGCGGGAGGCGAAGGGCACCGACCGGCACGACCTGATGAAGCTCCAGACGCAGTACGGGGAGTTCCTGTCCTGGCTCCACCAGGACCTGGGTAACCCGGATGCCGCGTCGTACTGGCTCGACAGGGCGATGCAGTGGTCGTACACGGTCGGCGACACCGACCTGACCACCTACGTCATGGCTCGCAAGGCCCAACTCGCCGGTGACACCGCCGACCTGGTCGACGTCGTCGACCTGGCCGAAGCCGCCCAGCGGATGGCCCGGCCCCGCAGCCGGCTCGCCGCCGTCGCCCGCACCTACGAGGCGTACGGACACGCCCTGCGCGGCGACGCCGACGACAGCGAGCGCGCCATCGACTCCGTGCGCAATGCCCTGGACGGCATCGGCTCCGACCCCACCCCGTGGGGCGTGTGGCTGAACGCCTCGTACGTGGAGGTCCACCGCGCCCAGGGCCTCGAAGCCCTCGGTAAGCACGACCAGGCCGCGGACGCGTTCGGCGCCGCCATCCGGCTGATGCCGGACGGCTACCACCGCGACCGGGGCGTCTACATGGCGCGGCAGGCCGTGGCGTTGGCCGGCGCCCGCGCCCCGGAGCAGGCGGCCGCCCTCGGGATGCACGCGCTGACCGTCGCGGAGGACACGGGCTCCGGTCGGATCACGAACGAGCTCGTCCGGCTCGACAAGGCCCTGGTCCCCTGGCAGCGCGAACCGGCCGTGGCCGAGTTCCGCGCCGACTTCGACTCCACCCTCTTCCACGAGACTGAAACGGATGCCTGAGCAGATGACTGCCCGCCCGTACGTTCTGCTGTCCGCCGCCATGTCGGTCGACGGCTACCTGGACGACACCAGCCCCGAGCGGCTGCTGCTCTCCAACGCTGAGGACTTCGAACGCGTCGACCAGGTCCGCGCAGAGTCCGACGCCATCCTGATCGGCGCGAACACCATGCGCCGGGACAACCCGCGCCTGTTGGTCAACAGCGACGAACGCCGTGCTCAGCGCGTCGCCGACGGCAAGCCGGCCTACCCGCTCAAGGTCACGGTCACCCGCACCGGCGACCTCACCGCCGACCTGAAGTTCTGGCACCACGGCGGCGACAAGTTGGTCGTCACCGTCGACAGCGCGGTGGAAAAGGTCCGTGCGACGCTCGGGGGCCTCGCCGACGTCGTCAGCGTCGGGCCCGACCTCGATTGGGGCCTGGTCCTCGATGAGCTCGGGCGCCGCGGCGTCAAGCAGCTGATGGTGGAGGGCG
Organism: Streptomyces sp. NBC_01216; assembly: GCF_035994945.1. Lineage (NCBI taxonomy): Bacteria > Bacillati > Actinomycetota > Actinomycetes > Kitasatosporales > Streptomycetaceae > Streptomyces > Streptomyces sp. NBC_01216. The sequence continues at coordinate 37,683 of NZ_CP108679.1, read as the reverse complement.
GCGGCACGATCCACACCCAGCTCATGGCGCAGAACCTGGCCGACGAGGTCCACCTCGCCGTCGCGCCGCTGCTCGTGGGCCAGGCCGGCGCCCCGAAATTCCTGGGCGCCGCCGACTACCCGGGCGGGTCGACCTCCCGGATGCGTCTGCTGGAGGCCCGCGCGATCGGCGACGTCGTGCTGCTGCGCTACGCCCCGAAGGAGCGCGGTTGATGTACGCGCCCGACCGAGACGAGGACCTCCGCTGGCTGCGGCGCGCGATCGACCTCGCCGCGCTGTGCCCCCCGGCCGCCGGGGCGTACTCGGTGGGCGCGGTCATCGTTGCCGAGGACGGCACCGAGCTCGCGGCTGGCTACTCGCGCGAGGCCAATCCGCGTGAACACGCGGAGGAGGCCGCCCTCGCGAAGCTGCCGGTGGGCGACCCGCGGCTGGCCACGGCGACGATCTACTCATCCCTGGAGCCTTGCTCCCAGCGGAGCGCGGATCGTACTCCGTGCGCGCAGCGGATCCTCGAGGCCGGGATCCCGCGCGTCGTCATCGCCTGGCGCGAACCTCCGTTGTTCGTTGCCGACTGCGTGGGGGTCGAGCAGCTCGCCGAGGCGGGTGTGGACGTCGTGGAGCTGCCGGAACTTGCGGAGCGCGCGCGCGCTGCGAACTCGCACCTGGGGCTCTCGTGACCGCTCCTGTCCGTGATACCGACATCTCTGCTTCGTTGGCAGTAGGCCAGTCGCTTCCCTACCAAAGATCCAGTGGTGTATCTTTCAGTACATCTTGGATCATGGAAGGGTTGGGTATGTCCGTTTCCGATGGCTCGCAGCGGGTCGACGCCCTGCTGAACAGCCTGGATGACGTCCTGCCACCACCAAGTGTGCGCGCGAAGCTGCGCCTTGCCGCGGGCCTCACCCAGCAGGAAGTCGCGGAGGCCGTGGGCGTGAAGCGCCTTGCCGTGGCTCGCTGGGAGCTGGGACAGGCCCACCCGCGGCGCCCTCATCGCGAGAACTACATGCACCTACTCAAGGGCCTCGCCGAGCGGTTCCCTGAGGCCGCGAGGTCGGATGAGGGCATGCCGACGCCGGCCTCGGAATCAAGGGGGTCGGGGTGACGTAGCCGCCACCGGCCGCGCGCGCCAAACGAGTGGACTGCAATCCGCTCCGGCCTCGCGCGGCCCTTCGCGCCGACCATCAGGTCGGCCGCCCAGTCCCCGGTTGGCCCCGGTTCTGGGCTCCAGCTCATCGAGCTGGGTTTTGCAATGTGATGCACCACCCGGTCCGCGAGGACCAAGCACCAACGCAGTTGCCCTTCTGCAAGAGGGCCTCTACACAGCAGTTCCGCCGAAGCGGTTCTGCAGTTCCTCCGGCCCCTGCAAGGGCCTTGGAACACGGCACGACCAGCCCGAGGGCTGTCCGTGTCACCCGTCCGGTTCACGAGAGAAGGGAGACCCGCCTCTGGTTCTTCGTCCGGTGCCCGCTCCTCACGGAGGGGGCTCGTGGTGTCTCCCAGTTCGCTCGTCGACCGTCCCGCGTTGCGGGGTGGTCCGGCTCGCATATGAGAGTTGGTGTCTTCGCCATAGTGCCCGATCTGGTGTCCCCTGAAAAGTCGAGCACCGCCCGTTTCAGCCCGGTTCGCACCGTTGGCGCGTTTCACGTGACGGAACAGGCGTCCCTTATCCAGTGCTTCACGGCTTTTAGAAAGGAAGTGGCTCTTCCTGTAGGAAGCCACGAGCTGATCGTTTCGCCTGGGTCTGTCCGGCCGCTCCTCGGCAGCTGTGTCCGCGAGAGCGTCGTCCCGTGTGGCGGGACGGGTTCCAAAATTCCTGCCCGCCCTGCGGGAGCGCCGAGGGTGATCCGGGCTCAGCGGGCTCTGTCCACAGGCCGTCTCGTGCAGGGTCGGCGGATGGATCAGGAAACGTGCGTTCTGCCTGCTCAGGAGGGTGTCCGCTTTGGCGTGTACACCTGCCCGATGACGAAGATGACCTCGGTCCTGACGGTGTCCGCCGCTCGTGTCTCGGCGGTGGGTCGATGAGCGCCGTGGCGGCACGGGCCGCTGCGTTCGCGCGCCCTCGTACGGAGTTGTCCGTCCCGGCCGGGCCGGTCCCGGAGCGGGCCGCGGGCCATCCGCTGTCGCTTGGGCGGGATGCCCGCGCCCGTCTGGGTGGCGCGGTGCGCACGCTGCTGGACCTGGACGGCCTGGACGGTGCGCCGGATGCGTTGCGTCTGGCGGTGCTGGTGCTGGCGTCGCGGACGCCGTCGGAGACCGGTGTGGTGAAGATCCATACCTCGGAGTTGGGCCGGTGGCTCGGGCTGTCGGCGTCGTACACGGCGTCTGAGGTGGTGTCGGGGCTGCGCGGCTCGGGCGTGGTGTCGGTGGAGACCGAGAAGGGCGAGTACCGCGAGGACATCGGCCTGGAGTGCAAGGTGCTGCCTCTGTGGGCGGCGCAGGACGTCGTCGGGCACCCGCTGAATCTGGCGAAGAAGGAGTACGCGACGCTCCAGCGGCTGTTCGAGGCCGTGATGGCGCCGGGCTGGAAGCACAAGGACGGCCGGGTCACTCCGGCCGGGCTGATCGGTACGCGTACCGGTCGGGGAGCGGCGACGGACCGTCTGGCGCTGCTGCTGCTGGTGCTGGAGGCGCGGGAGACCGGGCGGGTGCGGCAGTGCGGCGGGACGGTGGACACCAAGCGCGGCCGCGCGGCGGCGACGGTGGCCCGGCTGCTCGGGTGCACGGCGTCGGCGGGGGAGCGGGTGCTGGAGCGCCTGGAGGACTGGGAGCTGGTGCTGCGGGTGCGGCTGCGGACGGCGTCGAAGATGGCGCACCGGACGCGGCTGATGGTGCCGGCGGTCGCCGCCGCGCACGGTCGCACGGTCGCCGACGACCTCCGGGAGGACCGCGCGGAGGACCTGGAGCCCAATTTTTCAGACCCCGACGTTGCGGCAGGGCCTAGTGAGGCTCCGGGGACGGAGATGGAACCGCAGGTCAGCGGCAGGTCTGTGACGAATGAGCCGGATGTTGCAGACCCCGACGTTGCGGCAGCCCTTCACACTGACCACCCTCACCTGGTTACTCCCGTCGTTGATCTTTCGCTCGCTGGTGGTTTTTCCGGCGAAGGCCGTGGTGGGAACGACTGCCTGCCGGACCGCGCGTGCGTGCGCGAGGACGGCGGCCCGCTCCGCGGGGAACAGCCGCAGGAGTCCCCGGTCGTCGAAGGCGTGAAGGGCAACGGCGGGCCGGTGAGCGACGGCTCGGTGCGGGTCGTGGACGGTGCGGGTCAGGGCAGGCAGCAGCGGGGGAGGGTGTTTCTGCCGCCGGAGGATCTGCGGGCTGTCTTGGCCCCGGTGGACCTGGTGTGGGCGCGGCTGGAGCGTCCGGCCGCCCGGCGCCTGGTGGAGACCGCCGCCCGCAGCGAGCTCGGCCGGGTCGTCGGGTTCGCGGGCCGTACGGACGCGCCGCAGATCCTCGCCGACCGCCTCGCCCGGCGCCTGGCGGAGCAGATGCGGCTGGCCGGGCCGATCAAGGACCCGGTGGGCTGGCTGATCGGCCGGGGCCTGCCGCAGCGCCAGCTGTGCGCGGAGACCCGGTGCGACGAGGGCGCGCTGCTCGACTCCGGCCGGGACTGCCCGCGCTGCGAGGACCGGCAGCTCGACCGCCGCGACCAGCGCCGTGCAGTTGCGGCCGCCGTCGACGCCGCGATGCCCGGAACCTCCGAGAGCGAGCGCCGCGCGGCCGTCGACCAGCAGTTGCACCAGGACGTGACGGCCGAAGCGTGGGCCAAGGCCCGCCGGTGGGAGCAGGTCCGCGAGCAGCAGGCAGCCGCTGCCCAGGCCCGCGCCGAAGCTGCGGCCGCGCAGCCGGCCGACGTCGCCGCGGACGAGCCGGTGGCCCCGGTCGTGCTGCCCGCGCCGCGCCCGGCCCCCGCCATCGTGCCTGCTTCGCAGCCGGAGCCCGCCGACGTCGATGACGACCAGGAGCTCGTCCTCGAGGACCTCACCCCCGACCAGGTGCGCAACTGGCGGGTGCGGGCGCTCAAGGACCACCAGGTGGTGTTCGACCACATCGACCGCTACGGCGAGCCGTCGGCCCGGCGCCTGTTCAGCAACCAGCTGGTCGACCAGGCGCAGCACCACTCCCGGCTTGGTCACCTGGACCTCGGCTACACCACCTGGGGGCAGGTATGAGCGGCGGCGAGACGTCCGGCGTCGACCTGGCCCGGGTCGCGCTGCGGGCCGCGATGGAGGCGGCCCGGCCGTCGCGCGTGGACCCGCACGTTGCGGAGGCGATGGAGCGGCAGTCCGCCGCGATGCGGGCGCTCAGTCTCCGGGCGTACCCCCACGTCGTTCCGGACGATGCGCCGGCCCCGATTGAGATGGCCCGCGCACAGCGCCGCCGCCAGGCCAAGGCGACCGAGGCCGCCGCGCTGCGCCGGGCCCGCGCCGAACGAGCAGGTGCAGCCGTGTCCTCGGCACCTTGCCCTCGGCATGCGGCCGGTGAGGTGGCATGAGCCCGACGTCGTGATGCCTGGTCAGTAGGGGGCTTCGCTTGCTGGACGACTTCACGGCCGGCATGCAGGGTCCGGGCCCATTGGAGCGCGCTGTTCGGAGTCGGGGACAGCGACATCAGCCGTAGCCTGTTCAGCTCGGCGGCGGTGTCGGGCAGCTCAGGGGGGAAGGCGGCAAAGAGTGCCGACTCGTTGCCGGGCTCGAGATGCTCGGCCACCTGGGGGAGCGTGACACCGTCTCCTGCCATCCGGTCCAGGGTGGCTGCGCAGAGGGCAAGGCCGATCACGAGGGCGACGTCGGAGAGTAGATCGTCGAGCGGGATGCTCCACGCCTCTGCGTGCTGGTCGAGTCGTCGCTGGTGGCCCGGGTCGGCGACGTGGTGATCGACGATCCTCCGTGCGAGCTGTAGGCAGTTCATGAACTCGTCTGTGTTCATCGATGAGCCTCGTCCCCGCGGACCATCCCCGCGCGCGCGGGGATGGTCGGCGACGCTGCTTGTGTGGGGTCGACGGGGCCGAATCGCGTGGCGAGGTCGCCGCCTCGGGGGAGGGGCTTCTGGAGCTGTCCTTCCTCCGGGGTGGGGCATCAGGCTCACCGCGGAACGGGCCGACGCGGACCAGGTCCCGCTGGTCCACGACCACCGCGCCCACTTCCACGGCCGCCCGGCGCAGCTCGGGCTCCGCGACGCCCCACCGACCGCCGCCCACCCTGAGCGTGGGCACCACGCGGCCCGACCCACAGCGCGTCAGCGGCCTCCGGGGTGATCAGGCCGTCCGCACGGCCGGGCACGACACGCTCCATCATGTCGACAGGCTAACGGCGGGGACACGCCGACGGGTTCGAGCGGCCGGGCCCGGGACGCCTGCTGGTGGTCGGCGGGGATCGCGTCGGGGAGGGGCTGAACCACACCTGCCCCGGTGGCCGTGGCCACGGGGCGGGTACACGGCCGCAACCCCGGACCGCCCTGGCCTCACGCTTTTATGAAACGGGCTGTCCGGGAGGCGGTCAGGAGAACAGAAGGCGCCTCTGAGCAGCAAGAATGCGTCCATGCCGACGGTCGTCAGGTCGTCTCCCGGGCCGGTCCTGCTCGTCGAAGCGGCCCGCACGGCCGGCCTTGACTCCCGGCACCGCCTCGAACCCGTGGGTGCGGCCCCGCCGTCACTCGGCCGATGCCCGGTTCCGCTGCTGGGATTCCCGCCCTCTGCCGGGTAGGGTGATCACATGCAGCTGTTTCTGACACCTCCGCCGCCCGCCTCATAGAGCGGGCAGTCATGCATAGCCATCCCAGGTTACCGGGGGTGGCTGCGCGGGTTGCCCACGAAGAATTCGTGACGGCAATCAATTGAGGAGATCTCAGTTGCAGTCCTCTTCTGCCCTGTCGGTTCGGCAGGGTGTTCTCTACGTCGCAATCGCGGCCACAGCATGGGGTACTGGCGGTGCTGCGGCCGCCGAACTGTACGACGTGGGCGGAATCGGGCCCATCGCCACGTCCTTCTGGCGGTTCCTGAGCGGACTCGGGCTGCTTCTGGCAGCTCACCTGGTCCGACGGTCCCGGCGGCCGTCGGACGCGCTGTCGCTGCGCGCGGCGTTCGCGGCGAACCCGCGGCGAACCATGATCACGGGCTTAGGGCTGGCGGTTTACCAGACGGCCTACTTCGCCGCTGTGCAACAGGCAGGACTCACCGTGGCCACCGTGGTGACGCTGGGCTCGGGTCCGGTTCTGGTCGCCGCCGGAGCCCGGCTCACGCTGGGCGAGCGCACCGGCGCCGCCGGAGCGGCCGCCGTGGGGTGCGGCGTTGTCGGCCTGGTGCTGCTGATGGGGGGCGCGGACGCAAGTATCGGCCCGGCGCCTGTCCTGGGCATCGGATACGCGCTGCTGTCCGCCGCAGGCTACGCGGGCGTGACTCTCCTGGGTCGCTTCTCCGGCCGGGAGAAGGGCAGCGGCGCGTTCGAGTCCACGGTGACCGGCTTCGCGGTGGGCACCGTTTGCCTCCTCCCGATGGCGCTGATGGAGGGACTGGTGCCCGACATGGAACGCCCGGCATGGACCCTGAGCCTGATCCTCTACCTCGGGGCCGCGCCGACAGCTCTGGCGTACACGCTGTTCTTCGCCGGCCTCGGCGCCTTGCGGGCGACCACGGCCTCCGTGGTCGCCCTGATCGAGCCGCTCACCGCGGCGGTCATCGGCGTCCTGCTCTTCGGTGAGCGACTGAACGCGATCGTGCTCACCGGCACGGCCACCCTCCTGTTCGCCGTGCTCTTCCTCGCAGTCGACGAGGGCTCCGGCCGAGCGACATCCCGAAGGACCCCCGACCCGGACCTGGGTCACGATCAGCCCGCATCGCAGTCGACTCTACGGGCCAAGGACTGACCCAGAGCGCCACGTACACGGCGGGCAGCGGGCCGTACGAGCCCGTTGCCCGCCGTTTTTCGCCGGGGCCGGACGCACGCGCATCGCGCCACCCCCATTCAGCGCACCGATTCCTATACCAGCCGCGTCAAGACCCCTGATCACGACAGATCCCGATGCGACGTAGATCTCTGATCACCTGGGAAGTTAGCGTTCTTCCGGTGACCATGCCAGGAGCATGGCGAGCTGATATATGACAGGAGACAATGTGGCTACAGCAGACCACTTAGTCCGTCAGATTCCAAGCCTGGACGCCTTTCCGGTGGTCGAGGAAATATCCTCGCTGCTGAACCGTCCCGCAGAGGATCTCGACACGTCACTGACCGTCGGGAAGCGAGCGGCTCTCTGTTCGGCCGTCAGCGAGCTCAACGCCAAGGCGGCAACGGGTGATCCGGCAGCGTTCCATGGCCAGCAACTGCTGCTGTCCCGGATCTACGGGCTTTCCCTGCAACTGCCCGACGGGGCCAACGCCGAAGGCTCCCTGGCCGTCCACGAGGTTCTCCGCCTACTGGAACAGGCCACCGTGGCCACTGAGGACGCCGAGCTGGAGCCCGGCATACTCGACGCCGCGCCGGCCGAGCCCGCCGCCTTCCTCTCGTGGCTGAAGAAGCTCGCCCGAGAGCACCGGGTCTACAAGCACCCGTACTATCGCGAGTTCATCCGCGACCGGGCCGCCTCGGAGGACCTGCGAAACTACGTGATCCAGGAATCGGTCGTAGACGGGCGATTCGACGATCTGCTCGCCATGATGCAGGTCGGCACCAGCGGTGCCGCGAAGATGGAGATCGCCGAGAACTTCTGGGACGAAATGGGAAACGGGGACCCGTCACAGGTCCACACCCATCTCTTCAACCAGATCTACCAGGTCTTCGACATTTCCACCGACGAACTGGAGCAGTCACTCACCGCGAACGCGCTGCTGTCCGGGAACCTCGCCGTTCTCCTCTGCCGGTACCGGCACCTCTACCCGGAAGCCGTCGGATTCCTCGGCATGACCGAATGGCTGGCGCCCGACCGCTTCGTGCAGGTCGTGCATGCCTGGGAGCGGCTCGGGCTTCCCGACATCGGCATCGTTTACCACAAGCTGCACATCACCGTCGACTCCCGACACGCAGCCGGCTGGTTCCACAACGTGGTCGTCCCGGCCGCCGAGTCAGAGCGGATGCGTCGCGCAATCGCCCGGGGGACGCTGTGGCGGCTCAACTCCTCGGCCCGCTACCTCGACGAACGCATGCCCGCACTCGCCGCTCACTGACAGGTCCGACAGAAAGGCTCCGCGCCATGGCACTCGGCCCTCAGGGGTTCTCGGTCATCGACCTCCCTCCGGCCACACCGGAGATGTTGGAGAGCTACGACGACCTCCCGCTCGACCCGTACATGGGCAACGGCACGCGCTTCAAACGGTTCGCGCAGTACCGGCTCTCGCCGGAACCCGGACGCGACCAGGGCTGGCTCTACGAGAAGCTCCCGCAGCGCGACTACACCACCTACAAGACGTTCAACAAGGTGGGGGGCGGCATTCGCCGCACCTACGAGACGATTCTCGTCGACTTCACTCCGATGATCACGCTCGGTGCGGACGCGATGGGTCTGGCCCGTGGTGAGGACTGGCAGATCAACGTCCACCAGAACCGGACCAGGGCCGACGGGCAGCGCCCGGGACCGCTGACTCCGGAGGGGGTGCACCACGACGGACACGAGTACGTCATGATCGCCGTGCTGCGGCGGAACAACGTCGGCGGCAGCGAGACCCGTCTGTGGAAGCCGGGCGCTGACAAGCCCTTCTGGACCGGCACGCTGGCGGGCGGTCAGGCCGTCCTCCTGGACGACAAGGCACTCCAGCACGACGTCACGGACGTGCTGTCCGCGGACGGCGGGCCCGGCCACCGGGACATCGTGATCGTCGCCTTCTCCCGCTGGAAGGACAAGTGGTACGGCGACGAGCACGACGAGGCGGCCCTCGCCAACCGCCCGAAGAACTGACCGGCGGTAGCAGTTCGCTCATGGTCGACTTCGTGAAGTACCAGGCGCTGGGCAACGACTACCTGATCGTCGACCCCAGCCGTACCGGCAGTACCGTCCTCGGCCACGAGCCCTCGCCCAAGGCCGTCCGGTTGCTCTGCCACCGGAACTACGGGGCAGGTGCGGACGGGCTTCTTCTCGGGCCGCTGGAACGCCCCGAGCCCGGCGCCCCGGTGCCACTGCGGATCTTCAACGCGGATGGCAGCGAGTGCGGGATGAGCGGCAACGGGCTGCGAATGTTCGCCCTGTACCTCGCCGAGCACCATGTCGAGGCGTGGCGTACGGGAGAGCCGTTCACGGTACGGACCCGCGGCGGTGACGCGGACGTCCGGATTACGGACTTCCGCGACGGCCAGGTGTGCCTGGGCATGGGCCGGCCGCGCTTCGCCCCTGCCGAAGGCGAAGCGGGCAAGGGCGGGAACCGGGACGGCGGCGGCTTCGGCGTCGCCGTCCCGCTCTCCGGCGAAGGTCCGGACGCCGTGGTCACCGTCACCGACCTGCACCTGGGCGTTCCGCACACGGTCGTGTTCCGGGACCGGGTCGACGGGGAGCTGGCTCAGCGCCTGGGCCCCGCTCTCGCCTGGCATCCCCGTCACCCCGAGGGCACCAACGTGGAGTTCGTCCGCGTTCACGACGACCGCACGCTGGAGGCCGTGGTCTGGGAGAGGGCCGCAGGCTCGGTACCCGCTTCCGGCAGCGGGGCTTGTGCTGCCGCGGCCGTGGCGCACGCGCGCGGTCTCGTCGGTCGCGACGTGCGGGTCCGCATGCCCGGCGGCGAGGTGGATGTGAGCGTGGCGCGGGACGGCCGGGTCAGTCTGACCGGGACCACGCGGGAGGTGATGCGGGGCATCCTCTCGCCCTCACTGCGCGAGGAACTGACTGATCAAGGTGCGGGGGCACGACCGTCCGGAAGGAGAGCCACATGAGCCTGACACACGTGCCCGGGGCCTGCCCACTCGATTGCCCGGACGGCTGCAGCTGGCAGGTGGCCGTCCAGGACGGTGAGGCCGTCGCGCTGCGCGGCACACCGGACCACCCCTACACCAGGGGCACCCTGTGCGTGAAGGTAAACCAGTTCTTGGACCACACGCGCGCCCCCGACCGGCTGCTTCACCCCCTGCGGCGCGTCGGCCGCAAGGGCGAGGGCCGGTTCGAGCGCACCAGCTGGGACAGCGCGCTCGACGAGATCGCCCGGCGGCTGACCGAGACGATCGAACGCCATGGCGGCGAGGCGATCTGGCCGTACCAGGGCACCGGCACCCTCGGGTTTCTCCAAGGGCTGCAGGGGCGGGCCGGCAGCAGACTGTGGAACGTTCTGGGCGCTTCGCGCCACGACATGACGATCTGCTCGATTGCCGGGCTCACCGGGCTCGCGTACACACTCGGCACCAGCACGGGAATCGACCCGGAGAACCTGGAGTACTCCCGGCTGATCCTGCTCTGGGGGAGCAATCCCCTCACGACCCACCACCACCTGTGGAGGGTGATCGAGCGGGCGCGGCGAGACGGCGCCCATGTTGTCGTCATCGACCCGGTCCGCAGCCGTTCGGCCGCCCAGGCCGACCAGCACGTGGCACCGCTTCCGGGCACGGACGCGGCGCTCGCCCTGGGACTGATGCACGTCATCGCCCAGGAAGGTGCCGAGGACCGGGAGTACCTGGACACCTGCACCGTGGGCTGGGAAGAGTTCCGAGCGAGAGTTCTGGAGTTCGACCCGCAACGCACGGCGCGGGAAACGGGGGTCTCCGAGGAGGAGATCGTCCGACTCGGGCGGCGCATCGCCGACAGCCGGCCCACCGCCATCCGGGTGTCGCAGGGCATCCAGCGCCAGGCCGGGGGCGGCAATGCCCTGCGGACCCTGGCCTGCCTGCCCGCGGTGACCGGTGACTGGCGACGCCCCGGCGGTGGTCTGCTCTACTCGACCGATGGCCACTTCGGCGGGAACCGCGAGGCCCTCTACCGGGACGACCTGTTGACCCGGCCGGTGCGGAGCCTATCCATGACACGGCTGGCCGAGGGACTCCTCGAGGTCGCCGATCCTCCCGTCGAGGCACTCGTCGTCTACGGCGCCAACCCGCTGGCCAGTGCCCCCGATCAGAACCGGATCCGCCAGGGCCTGGCCAGGGAGGACCTGTTCACCGTGGTCATGGACCACTTCCAGACCGACACCGCCGACTACGCGGACATCGTGCTGCCCGCCACCATGCAGCCCGAGCACCTGGACGTACACGATGGCTACGGCCATCTGTACGTCACCTGGAACGAACCGGCGGTCGCGCCGCCCGGGGAGTGCCTGTCCACCACCGAGACGTTCCGGCGCCTGGCCCGAGCCATGAAGCTGACGGAACCGTCGCTGTACGCCGACGACGAGGAGCTGGCGGGCGACCTGCTGAACTCGCCACATCCGTCCCTGGCCGGCATCACCACGGACACGCTGCGTGCGAAAGGCTGGGCACGACTCAACTACCCTAAGGGTTACGTGCCCTTCGCCGACGGCTTCCCCACCCCCTCGGGGAAGCTCGAGTTCGTCTCGGAGACCGCCCGGGCCGACGGCCACGATGCGGTGGCCGGGTACCTGCCGGCCATGGAGACGGCTGACGACGAACTGGCACGCGCCTTCCCCTTTGTCCTCGTCTCCGTGGCGAACCACTTCTTCCTCAACACCGTGTTCGGGAACAAGCCGGGGCTGCGACGGCGCGCCGGCCAGCCCTATGTCGTGCTGCACCCGAGGGATGCCGCGGCGGGCGGCATCGCGACCGGCGACCGCGTCCGGGTGGCCAACAGCCGGGGCATGTTCGAGGCCCAGGCCAAGGTGGACGATGTGGTACGCCCAGGAGTCGCCATGACGGTCAAGGGCCACTGGCCGAAGCTGACCGGAGGCTCGGGACCGAACGCGACCGTCGACGAGCGGGACGCGGACATGGGGGGCGGAGCCGTCTTCCACGACAACCGCGTGCGGATCACCCTCCTGCCTCCGGGCGGGGACGAGAGCAGTGAGGACTGCGGATGAAATTTCGACAACTGGGACGTAGCGGCCTTCAGGTCAGTGAGATCGCGTACGGCAACTGGCTCACGCACGGCGCCCAGGTCGACGACGACCAGGCCGTCCGATGCGTCCACGCGGCGCTGGACGCCGGGATCACCACCTTCGACACGGCTGACGTGTACGCCGGGACAGCCGCCGAGGCCGTACTCGGCAAGGCGCTGAAAGGTCAGCGCCGCGACTCCTTGGTGATCTCCACCAAGGTGTTCTTCCCGATCGGGCCCGGGCCGAACGACGGCGGCCTGTCACGCAAACACGTCACCGAGGCCGTCCACGGCTCGCTGGCGCGGCTGGGGACCGACTACGTCGACGTGTACCAGGCCCATCGATTCGACGATCGCACTCCGCTGGAGGAGACCCTCAAGACCTTCGACGACCTCGTCCGGCAGGGCAAGGTCCTCTACATCGGCGTGTCGGAGTGGACTGCGGACCAGATCGCTCGGGCCATGAAGCTCGCCGGCGAGCTGGGTCTGGAGCGGTTCGTGTCCAACCAGCCGCAGTACTCGATGCTCTGGCGGGTCATCGAGGAGGAGATCGTGCCCCTCTGCGAACGGGAGGGACTCAGTCAGATCGTCTGGTCGCCCCTCGCCCAGGGCGTACTCACCGGCAAGTACCTGCCCGGGCAGCCGCCACCCGCGGGATCCCGGGCCGCGGACGAGACCGGTTCCGGCTGGGTGAAGGCGTTCCTGCGTGACGAGGTGCTGGAGCGGGTGCAGCAGCTCACCCCCATCGCCGGGGAACTGGGCCTGACTGCGGCTCAGCTCGCTGTCGCCTGGACGCTCCAGAACCCGAACGTCGCCGCGGCCATCGTGGGGGCTTCCCGGCCGGAGCAGATTCGTGACAGTGCGAAGGCTGCGGGCATCCGTATCGAGCCGGAACTGATGCGTCGCATCGACGCGGTCCTCGACCCCGTCGTCGAACGTGATCCGGCCAAGGTGGACAGCGCCGACTGAGGCCTGTCCCACAGTACCCGGCGGATCGACGTGCGGCGTCGGATGCGGTGCATCGCAAGGCGGAGAGTCGCGCTCGCACTGGGTGCATTCGGGCGATTCGACAACGCGGCGAGGTGCCGTAGCCGTCGTCGCGCGCCCGGCGGGTACCGCGGGACAGTCCTGAGGGCGTGTGGCGAAGGTCCCGCCGATGCCACTTTCGCCACACGCCCCAGCGCTGCCCCGCACACGCCCATTCCGACCACTCCCTTAAGGACATCCATGACATTCACCCCGTTCGAACTGCTGGAATGGCAGCGGAGGCTGGGGCCCACGGCCACCCACAGCCTGGCCGACAGCGGCTGTCGGCCGATCCGGCTGCGCGACCTCGTGGACAGCGAGCAGTCACTGAACCAGCTTCTCGACAGCGAGCTCAGCTACCCGCCGACGTGCGGCACCGAGCAACTGCGCACGCAGATAGCGCACTGGCACGCCGGGAGCAGGGATCACGCCTCCGAGGTCATCGTCACCGTCGGCGCGGCGGAGGCCAACACCGTCGCCGTGGAGACCCTCATACGCCCCGGAGACCACGTGGTGACCATGTCACCCGGCTACCGTCAGGTCCGGGGTGCCGCGCTCAACCGCGGCGCCGTCGTCGAGGATTTCCCGCTGGATCCGCAGCGCGGCTGGCGACCCGACATCGACGCGCTGGCGAACACGGTCCGGCCGGACACCAGGGCCATCGCGGTGACGAACCCCAACAACCCGGCCGGCACCATCCTCACCGAGGAGGAGATGCAGGCGATCGTCTCCATCGCGGACCGTGCGGGCGCATGGATTCTCTCCGACGAGGTGCACCGCGGCACCGAACTCCACACCGACGACGTCAGTCCCACCTTCTGGGGGCGCTACGACCGAGTGGTGTGCGTCGGCAGCCTCTCCAAGGCGTTCGGCATGCCGGGCCTGCGACTGGGCTGGCTGATCGCGCCGCCCACGCTCGTACAGCAGCTTCGCCAGCGGCACGAGTACACCACGGTCTCCGCGGCCGGACCGGCGATGGCCCTCGCGGAACTGGCGCTCACCCCCACCACCCGCGCCCGGCTCCTGAACCGCTACCGGGGCTTCCTCCGCGAGAGCTGGACGCAGATGCAGCGGTGGGTCGACTCCCACGATCGGCTGCTGTCGGTCGTGCCACCCGAGGCGACCTCCCTGGCATTCGTCCGCTACAGGCTGGACCTGCCCAGTACGGAGGTCGCCGAAGCCCTGCACGACCGCGGTGGGGTACTGGTCGGCGCCGGAACCCATTTCGGCACCGACCACCATCTCCGGTTCACCTACGGGCAGGAGCCGGCCGAACTGGCCGTCGCCCTGGAGAAGACCTCACGGGTGCTGAAGGAACTGAGCGCGTGAACCCCACGGCGCTGCCGCTGATCGACGCCGCCGAGCTGGCGCGCCGCCTGCCTGTGCCACAAGCCGTCCGGGCAGTGGCACAAGCCCTGCGCGCGGGGCTGGACCCCGAGACGGACATCCCCCGCACCGTGCTCGACGTCGACGCGGGCCAGTTGCTGCTGATGCCCTCCACGACGTCCACGTACGCCGGGGTCAAGATCGCCGGAGTCGCGCCCGGCAATCCCGCGTGCGGGCAGCCGCGCATCATCGCCTCCTATCTCCTGATGGACGCAGCCACCCTCCGCCCGGCAGCTCTGATCGATGGCTCCGCCCTGACGCTGCTGCGCACTCCCGCGGTCTCCGCCGTGGCCGTGGACCACCTCGCAGTCCCGGACGCCGGACGGCTCGTCGTCTTCGGGGCCGGACCACAGGCATGGGGCCATGTGGAAGCCGTCCGGGCCGTACGCCCCCTCGCCTGGGTCGGCGTCGCCGCGCGCCGCCCGGAGCAGGCCCGGAAGCTGGTCGAGCGCTGCCGGGATGCCGGCCTGGACGCAGGGGCGGTCTCGTCGGAAGCCGTTGCGACCGCAGACATCGTGGCCTGCTGCACGACATCGCGCACACCGCTGTTCCCGGCCGCAGCCGTCGCGCCCCACACGGTCGTCGTGGCGATCGGTTCCCACGAACCGACGGCCCGAGAGGTGGACACCGAGCTCGTTGCCCGGGCCACGGTGGTTGTCGAAGCCCGCGCCACGGCGCTGCGTGAGGCGGGCGACATCCTGATTCCGCTGCGCTCTGGTGACATCGGCGCCGAGGCGATAGCGGGCAACCTGTCCGAGCTCGTTCATGGCGCCGTGCCCGTCAGGCCCGCAAGACCGAAGCTCTTCAAGAGTGTCGGCATGTCGTGGCAGGACCTGGTGGTGGCAGCAGCCGCCATGGAGCGACCCGCGTGAGCACACCCAGGGGGCCGGGAACCCGCTGTCCGGCGACAGGCTCCGCCGCCGTGGCCGCATCGTGCCGAGAAGAGGACCGAGAGCCATGAACAACGCGTTCGAGACCGCCGTCAATGTCGTCATCGCCCTGGCCGTCCTCGCAGTCGCGGCGCTCCCCGCGATCATCGGAACCATCCGCGACCGCCGCATCGATGTTCAGCTGCGAGACGCGGAACAGGGCCGAGACCGCCGCACCGGCGTCCTGGTCGTGTTCGACCTCGCCTACGGTCCGCACGAGGACAGGGCCGTCCGCGCGAATGCAGGCCGCAACAGCAAGTGACGGCGGTGCCAGGCGCGCGCCGGAGCCGGAGCACAGGTGGCGATCGGGAGGACGCAGGGCACACGACGCGGATACCGCGCAGGAACGGCGCCTCGCTGGCCGCTGTCCACACCCAGCGCCGGGCGATGGAAGCCCAGATCAACACCCTGTTGGAGGCTCACCCTCTTTCCCCGGTCCTGACGTCGATGCCCGGCGTCGGCGTCAGGACCGCAGCCGTCCTGCTGGTCACCGTCGGCGACGGCACCCACTTCCCCACCGCCGCCCACCTCGCCTCCTACGCCAGCCTCGCCCCCACCACCAAGCAGTCCGGGACACCGTCGGCGGTGACACCATCGTCTTGGCCAAGGGCGGTTTGCCCGCCGTCGGTCCCGCCGCCAAGGGCGGAGATGCCGTCGGCCGGCGCCACGGCGCGGGGGTGCCTCTATGTCTTTCGTCAAGGCGCCTGTGTCGGGTTTCGGGTGGTTCGGGCTCGCTGAGGTTAAGCGGCGAGTTCGACGTCCGTCGGTGTCCGGGATTCGTAGAAGGTGCCGTCGCGGAGCATGGCGAACAGGACGCTGATGCGTTGGCGGGCGAGGCGGAGGAGGGCTTGGGTGTGGGTCTTGCCACGGGCTCGTTGCTTGTCGTAGTAGGCGCGGGAGGCCGGGTCGGCGTTCATGCAGGCGAAGGCGGAGAGAAACATGGCCCGTTTGAGCTGCCGGTTTCCGCCTCGGGGTGCGTGTTCGCCGTGGATCGAGGTCCCGGACTGCTTCGTGGTGGGGGCGCGAGGCCGAGTTCTACGACTACGCCACCAAGCGGGACAAGAACCTGCACCGCTACCGCTGCCCGGCCGAGCTGCCCGAGAAGGTCACGGAGCAGACCGCCGCCGCCGCGCTCGCCGCCCACCAGGTCCTCGGCTGCACCGGATACTCCCGCTCCGACTTCATGGTGGGCGACGACGGCACGGTGGTGTGGCTGGAGGTCAACACGCTCCCGGGCCTGTCCCGCACCGGGAACCTCGCGACCATGGCCGAAGCGGCGGGCATCGACTACGACCAGCTCATCCGCCTGATCCTCGCCACCGCCACTGACCAGGGGTACCGGCCGTGAGCGGGCTGACCGCCCGCGACGTCGAGCAGGCCGCCGCCAACCTGGCCCCGGTCGTCTCCCGCACCCCGGCCCTGTCCGCGCTCTGCCTGGACCAGGCCGCCAGGTGGCCGGTGGTCTGCAAGGCCGAGAGTCTCCAGCGCACCGGCTCGTTCAAGTTCCGCGGCGCCTACCACCACGCCTCCTCGCTGCCCGCCCGCGAGCGGGAGAACGGTCTGGTCGGGGCCTCGTCCGGAAACCACGCCCAGGCTCTCGCCCTGGCCGGACGCCTCCTCGAAGTGCCGGCCACCGTGGTCATCCCGGCCGACGCGCCCTCCCCGAAGGTCGAGGGGGTCCGTGCCCTGGGCGGCCGGGTCGTCACCTACCAGCGCGGCGCCGACGACCGTGATGCCCTGGTCGCCGAGATCGCCGCCCGGGAAGGGCAGGCGGTCGTGCCGTCGGCGAACTCGCGCCACATCATGGCCGGGGCCGGGACGGCCGCGCTCGAGCTCCTCGCCGACCATCCCGAGATCGGAACGCTGGTCGTGCCGGTCGGCGGCGGCGGTCTCGCCGCCGGGACCGCCGTGATCGCCAAGCACCTCAACCCCGCCGTGAAGGTGTACGGCGTCGAACCCGAGCAGGGGGCGGACACGCTGCTGTCCCTGAAATGCGGCCAGCGCATCGCCCTCCCGGACCCGCCGGTCACGATCGCCGACGGCCTCGGGCACTTATGCCCGGCACCGCTGGCGTGGGCGGTGAACTCCACGCTCCTGGACGGGGTCGTGGCCGTCACGGACCGGCACATCACCACCGCCATGGCCTTCGCGTTCCGGCACCTGAAGGTTGTGGCCGAGCCGTCCGGCGCGTGTGCCCTGGCCGCCGTCCTCGCCGGCCTCGTCCCGCACGAGTCCGGCACGATCGGCGTCATGATCTCCGGCGGCGGAGTGGACCTGCCCACCTTCCACCGGCTCATCACCGACACGACCGCCCGGAAGGAACCCGCCCGTGCCTGAGCCGTTCCCCACGATCACCCAGTACGCCAGCCCCGACCTGATCCATGCCATCGCCTACGAAGGCCACGACCCCGGCAACGATCCCCGCTGGGCGGAGTCCGGCGCACCGGACCAGACCACCTACTCCCGCTGGTGCCGGCACATGTGCGGGATCGCCTGCCTGCGCATGGCACTCCTCGCCCGCAACGGCCACGCCCCCACTCTCTTCGCCCTCCTCGACGGAGCGCGGAAGTACGGGGCCTACACCGAGGACGCGGACACCGGCGCCATCCGGGGACTGATCTACGCCCCCTTCGCCGACTACGTCCGCGACGCCCACGCCCTGACCGCCGAAGTCCACCGGACGCTCCCCGTCCCCGGCCTCCTTGACCTGCTCGACGCCGGACGACTCGCCCTGGTCTCCGTACACAAGGAGATCCGGCGTCCCGACCGCTCCGCCCCCGGCAAGGGCGGTCACCTCGTCCTCGCCACCGGCCGAACCGGGGACACGATCCACTTCCGCAACCCCTCCGGCGACACCGAGCAGACCCGTTCCGCGGCCCTGTCCGTTGGCGTGTTCGCCGGCTTCTACGCCGAGCGCGCAGTGAGCATCACCTGAAGTCCGGGCGCGGGAAGCAGCTGCGCCGCCATCACAGGCGCTGCTCACAGCAAGGCCCCCGGCTGATGCCGGGGGCCGGTTTCGTAGCTGCTCAGCCCCTGTTAACCCCATTGGGTCCAACAGGTCTATGAGTCAGGGGTTGAGGTCGAGGACGCGGACGGGCTCGCCCTCCCACCGGCCGGGAGTGGTGGTGGCGACGACGGCGCCGTCGGGCCGGTCGGCGGTGGGCTGGGCGGCGTGGTGGGCGTGGGCCTGGGCCTGGGCCCAGGTGTCCTGGCGCGCGATGTCCAGGACGGCCGGGAGGTCGAGGTCGAGGACGGTGATGCCGGGCAGGGCGGCCAGGTGCTCGGCGGTGCCGGGGCGGGCCCGGTCGGCTTCGACGAGGGCGCAGGCCGGCGCGTAGAGGTACCAGTCGGGCTGGGCGTGGGCGCGGTTGTCCTGTCGCAGCGCAGGTGGCAGTTGACGTGACGCTGACTTGCATAGGTGCCAGATGTTCTGGGACTGCGGGCCGGTGACTATCTCAAACGATCTGGCTCTCGCGGAAGTGACGAGGGCGCCAGGTGGCCCGTCCGTTGTCAGTGGTGCCTGGCAGGGTGCTCTTCGTGAACCTTGAGAAGTTCTGGGAACTCGTGGAGACCTGTCGCCGCCAGACGCAAAGCAGAGATGCACGACTTACATGGCTTCGTGAGGATTTGTCGCGCAGGCCGCTGGAAGAGATCGTTGAGTTCCAGATGTGCCTGGACCAAGTGACCCGTCAGGCTTTCTCCTGGGAACTAGTGGCTGCGGCGGAGCGGATCTTCGGTGGCCGGTGTTCGGATGACGACTTCTGCTACTTCGGCCTCTGGATGGTCGGGCTGGGCAAAGAAGCCTTCGGGCGAGCCGTGCTCGACCCTGATGCTCTGGCTGACACTCCTGATGTCCTGCGCCTGGCGGGGCGAACTTGGAGGTCCTGGGGCGATGACTGGCCCGGTTGGGAATCGCTCGACTATGTGGCGTTGGAAGCATTCGGGCTTGTGACTGGGGATCCCGACGAGTGCGGGGATGCCTTCTATGCGGCGGTGCGGACCCGGCGGGGCGAGCACGCGGTCGGCCAGGGCCCGGCCGGGAAGCGCTGGAACGTCTGGGATGAAGAAGAAGCGGCTCGCAGGCTGCCGAGGTTGAGTGCGTTGTGGTAAACCGGATCTTGTTCGAGTGGCAGCGGGTGATCATCTGGACGGAGGTTCGGGTGCGGTCGCGGGCATGAGAGAACGGGCCCCTTGGTAGTGACGCGGTTACGACACCAGCACGACCAAGGAAGCCCGTTGCCTGATCAGTTGAGCAGTATCTCTGTGCATGCGTCCACCGCGGTCACCCTTGGGTGTGACTGCTACGTGCACCGGTTCGGTTCGATCGCTCCGGGACGGCGGGCAGGCTGCTACCCCAGTGACATGACGGATGCGGAGTGGGCCGAGGTCCGCGCCGCGATGCCGGTGCCGGCGTGGCTCCTCAAGCTGGGCGGGCGTCCGGAGGCGTTTTGCCACCGCGAGATGCTTGACGCGGTGCGCTACCTCGTCGACAACGGCGTGAAGTGGACGGCTCTGCCGGTCGATTTCCCGTACTGGCGGGCGGTCTACGACTTCTTCCGCCGCTGGCGGGCCTACGACTACGCGCGTGAGCTGTACGAACGCCTGCGACGTTCGGCGAGGGAACGTTCAGGCCGCAACGCCGAGCCCAGCGCGGGAGTCATCGACAGTCAGTCGGTGGACGCCTCCGAGACCGTCGGCGAGGACAGTCGCGGATACGACGGCGGCAAGTCACGTGATGGGCGCAAGCGTCACATCCTGACCGATACCGAGGGTCTGCTCCTGGAGGTGACCGTGACCACGGCCGATGTCCACGACTCCAAGGCCGCCCCCGCCCTGCTGGAGACGTTCATGGACCACCCGGGTCGGCTGCTGAAACTGGTGTGGGTCGACAGCGCCTACCAGGGCTCGGCCCTGGCCAAGGCGTTCGCCCGTCACGGAGTCCGGATCGAGGTCGTGCGCCGATCCGACGGACACCGCGGATTTGTCGTACTGGCCCGCAGATGGGTCGTGGAACGAACGCTGAGCTGGCTCTCCCGCTCACGCCGCCTCAACCGCGACCACGAACGCCGCCCCGATCACCACCAGCAGATGGTGTGGTGGGCAGCCACGATCAGGCTGTCGCGCCAGGTGGCCGGCGATGCCCCGCGCTGGCCGGAGAAGCGTCCCGGCCGACGGCCCCGGGCACAGGCATGAACCGTCCATTCTTCTCCCGCACCAGCCAGCCCCGCTTCTCCAGCGCGTAGGC
Source organism: Streptomyces sp. NBC_01216 (assembly GCF_035994945.1). Classification (NCBI taxonomy): domain Bacteria; kingdom Bacillati; phylum Actinomycetota; class Actinomycetes; order Kitasatosporales; family Streptomycetaceae; genus Streptomyces; species Streptomyces sp. NBC_01216. Next base: position 17,146 of record NZ_CP108679.1, on the reverse strand, counting down.
ACGGTGACGGATCTTCTCCACCTCGTTCTTGATCTCCGCCTCACGGCCCACCACGCGCGTCAACTCCACCCCGCTCACCGGCCCCGAAGCGGCCACCACCGCGGCGAACACCTCCCGATACAGGCCGCTGAGCACCTCCTCGCCCATGCCCGACCGCCACACCGGCGGCCGCTCGCCATGCACCGCGTCGGAGCCGCTCGAACCCATCACGGCAGCCGCCTCACCACCAGACGCCACGGAAGCCGGCGTATTCACCGCACTCTCCTCGGCCAGCACCGACACGAGCTCCTCACGCCCCACACGGGCCCGCTCGACTCGCTCTCGCGCAGCATCCACCTCCGCCTGAGCCTGCTCCAGGACCTCCGTCCAGGACTCCAGCTCCTGCCTCGCCCGCGCCTCACGCCGTTCCATCAACCCCAGCACCGACGGCATCGCGCCCTCCTCGATCCACAACAAGCCGTCCGCTGCCTGCCCCTACCCCTCCGCGAACATGCCCCGCACACGAAGAAACCCCTGCTCATCGAACAGAGACTCCCTTTGCCACAACGCACTGAGCATCATGTTCCCGCTCAGCGCCGACGCATGAGGCGCGACGAGTAGGCATTGTTGCTGAAGAGCGCCGGGACTTTGGTGTTCTCAACGGGCTTGCTTCCACGGAAGCGTGTGCAGGTCAGCTGCCTTGCTCTTCCGTGAAGCTGCCCATGGTCTCCCGCAGGCGGCGCCGTGCTGCATCCAGACGCTCCGCGTAGTCAGCGGCGAAGATCCCGGGAAGCGCCTTGTCCAGCATCCCCGCGAGCTTGTGGATCGGGGCCCAGGCGGCTGGGTCGTCAACCAGACGACTGAGGTCCGTCATCTGAACTCGCTCCAGCCAGTCCGAGAGGACGAGTGCCTCGTCGGGGGTGAGCTTGATGGTGATCTCCGTGCCGTCCACGAGTCGAACTTAGCCCGGAGCCTCACGGAAGTCTCGTTCGCGATAGAGACAGAAGCGCCGGTAGAGGGGGTCCTGGGTTCCGAGGGTGGTGTAGATCCGCGCGAATCGTCGGCTCAGCTCGGCGGTCGTCGCAAGATAGAGCTCCTTGGGATCGAGGGCAGTGGTGGGCGGGTCGAGGATCAGGTGCGTCAGCACCACGACTTCGGGGAACGCCGCGAGGTGGCTGCGGTCCTCAGCCGAGATCTTCTTGCTGACCGCGAGAGCTTCGACTCGGTCGAGGCGGTCGGTCCACTCCTTTCCAAGATCGATCGGCATTCCGGAGGCGGACCAGTCCTCGACGATTCTCCGTGCCAGGTCGAGGGCTTGTCGGACCTGGCGGTGACGGCGGGCGAGCTGGTCGAGTCGACGCTGGGCCTCGATGACTTCCGGCAAGGAGACGAGCGGGATGTCGTGAGTGGAGCGGGTCCAGAGCTGATGCCGCAGGCAGAGGTGGACGTGGGCAGGCGAGAGGGTGATGACCACGGAAGCGGTGAGGCTGCGGCGGGCTGTGCAGCAGCGGCAGGGGCGGCTGATCAGCTGTTCCGTTCGCCGCCCGGGAGCATGCGGGCTGAGGAAGTCGGCGAGCGCGGGCAGGGCCCGGGCGAGCTGGGACGTTGGGCGCCCGGAGAGTGTGGCCAGGCGTTCAGGCGAGTGGGGAGTCCAGCCGGCCGTGGTGTTGCTGAGCGGGGAGAACTCCAGCGGCAGCGGTCCAAGGAGGCGGGCGAGGAAGCCCGCGGGACGGTTGTTGGCGACGGCCAGGCGGTGGAGATAGGAACCGACGGTCTCGTTGTGGATGGGCCCGAGAGCGATGGGCAGCTGACGAAGTTGGTCAGGCTGCGTCGACATCCGGCCTCCGGCGGCGGGGGCGACGGTTGCGGCGGTGTTCCTGGCGGGCGTCCTCGGCAGTCTGGTCGACCTCGATGGTCTCCAGAGTCTTGCGGGTGATGGCCTCGCTGCCGTTGATGATGGCCTCAAGGGCGGCGCCGCGGACGAGCTGGGAGAGGCTGCCGATCGCGCCGTCAGTGCGTTCGTGGAGGTAGCCGTCGAGTTTGACCAGGCTGCCGGGCTTGTGCCGGTGGAGTCGCAGGGCGTCTTCGAGCGAGGCGACCAGGTTCCGCCAGTTCTGCCGCTGCCCGGTGGTGCCGTAGGCGAACGGTTCGGTCTCGGTGACGGTGTATCGGCCAGCGATCTGCTGACCCCGGACCCCGCTGAACAGGCCGCTCGCGGCGACGTCGATGCCGGCGAGCACGAAGGTGGCGGGGATCCGCTCGGACAGGTATTTGAGCTGGTCGGAGGCTTCGGCCCCGGTCTGGGTGGCGAGGTTGAGGTTGTGGATCTCGTCGACGAGCGCGAGTTCGACACGCATTTTGATCAGCAGGTCGCAGACGGCGTTGGTGATGGAGGTCTGGGTCTCCTGCCGGACGACGGGAAGGCCGAGGAACCGGGCGAACTCGATGGCGAGCATCTTCGGGGTGGCCCGGGGCGGGACGGTGACGTAGACGACCGGCAGTCGCCCTGCGGCGGCCGAGCCGAGCCGTTTGCGGACCAGAAGTTCATGGTTGCGGCCGAGCTGGGCGATGGCGGTCGTCTTGCCGGTCCCGGCCTGGCCGGTGACGATCAGCCCGCGGCGGCCGGAGATCTGGTGCCGGTTGAGCAGGACCAGGCGCCGTCCGGTGGTGAACACGTTGCGGACGGTGGGGGTGGCCACGATCACGAGCCGGGAGTGGTAGTCCAGCCGGGGCTCGTTGTAAGCGAGACGCTTCTCCTCGGTGAGGGCCTTGAAGGCCCGTGGCGAGAGCATGGCCGGGCAGACCGGGGCGTCGTCGACGAACTGTCTCCAGCCGTCCTTGGTGGTCAGCGGGTTGTGCTCGTCGTCATGGGTGTCAGGCGGAGTCACCACAGCGGGTTTCCTTCCTCTTCCAGGGGGTTGAAGACGCCGAACGGGGTGACCGGCGCATCCTCCGGCCCTTCGGTCTCGCTGTCGTCCGCATCGGCGGACCGGGCAGGCGGGAGTGTGGGCCGTGCGGGGGCCTCAAGGGATGCCCGGGTGCGGGCCATGACCTGTTCCGATCCGGCCGGCGGCTTTCCCGACCTGCGCAGAAGCTTGGCCAGGACCTGGGCGATGGCGGTCTCGCTGGTGTCGTCGCGGCCTTGGTCGGCGAGAAGTTGGCGTGCGTGGCGCCAGGTGAAGTCGGCGAAAGGGGCCCGGACCATGGGCAGGTGTGTCCACAGGGCTTCGATCCATCGGCGGCTGTCGCTTCGCCGTACCCAGACGCGGGAGACGTCGTAGGGGTCGTAGTGGACCTCCCACAGATCCTGCTTGCCCGTCACCCCGGACGGCTGCCTTCGTAGCCGGTTGAGCTCGGGGCTGTCGTAGGTGCGGTAGTTGACCTTGATGCCGTAGTCGTTGACGGCCCTCCAGACCGCGGGTAGCAGCTCGATGTAGTCCGCCGCCGACAGAGCGACCGGCAAGTATCCGGTGCGGGCGACGGCGATGGCGTACGACTCGTTCGGCGACAGCGTCCGCCCCGCCATATAGGGGTTGCGCAGACCCTCGTGCGGACGCTGCTGCCAGCAGATGATCCACTCGTCCAGGAGATCCTGGAGCTGGGCGAGGGTCCAGACCGCCTCGGAGGCCGGATCGCTGCCGCGACGGGTGACATCGGAGCCGGTGTAGCCCGCGACGTACTGGCAGAACAGTGAGTTGATCGACGCGAACGTCCTCTCCACGATCGCCTTGTCCGTCGGGGTCCTGGGCCTCGCGAGCTGCAAGGAGATCCCCAGCAGCGAGCAGGCGGAGGAGAACGTGTCGGAGACGAACACCTTGCCGTGGTCGATGACGATGGTGTCCGGGACGATGACCGGCTTGGCCGCGGCCTTCTCCAACCGCGTGTCCACCGCCATGAGCCGCTGGTGCGGCAGGACCGAGTCCGACATCGCCAGGGTCTGGCTCCAGCCCGGCCGCATCGGCTCGGGAACCAGCATTCTCGCCAGCAGCACCGCGGCGTCGACGCCTTTCGTGCCCGCGGGCCTGAGCAGGGCCGCGCAGATCGTGCGTGTCGTGACATCGACCGCGATCGTCAGTTCCGGGCGGGCCACGACTCCGTCGTCCAGCACCGCCATCACGTCCAGCCGCGTGGAGTCGATCTGCACGATCTCCCCGGGGCGGGCGGCCATGGAGGGAGTGAACGGCCCCACGGGCCGACGCGCTCGCTGGCGGCGGACCGTGGCCGAACCGAAGGACTCGTTGTTCCTGGCGAGGCTGTTCACCAGCCGGTAGAAGGTCGCCCTCGTCGGCAGGAGCTTCACCGCTTCCTCGCCGTGCTTCGCGGCGAGGATCTGCTCGGCCCGCAGCATGAGCCGCTTGCGATCCCCCGTCGAAAGGTCCGTCTGCCCGGCCAGGGCCTCGGTGACCGCCTCGACGACGCGCTCGTCCGTCCTTCCCGTGCCGGGGACCGGGGCCGGCGGTTTCCGGGACCGGCCGTCCACCAGCCCCCACAACCCCTCGGCCTCGTAGCGCTGCCGCATCCGCAGAAAGGTCCGCTTGCTCATCTGCTGCCCGCCGGCCGCCAGCTCGGCCACCTTCGCAGCTTCTCGCTCCATCAGCGTCCGCCAGGCCGGGTCGTACTCAGGCCGAGGAGACGTGCCTTCCGGAGCATCCGGAGGCAGCCCGGTCAGTACTTCCACCACGTGCTGTTCCCAGAACCGGGCCTGCTCGACGGCCGCCGTCGGCAACGCGTCCACCAACGCGAACGGCGGCAGGACTCGTTCCGGAACCGCCTCCGGCCCACGGTCCAGCACCTCGAAATCGGCGGCCGCCATCACGTAGCCGGCAGCCATGACACTGGTGTCGCCCTCGTCGCTGAGCAGCCGCAGGGTCATTCCATCCAGGCCGATGATCTGCTGGTTGTGGCCCTCGAACCGAATCCGGTCCCCGACCCGCAGAACCCCGCGTGGCGCCAGTTCAGCCATGACTCGCCGCCGCGCGGCCGATCACGGCGCCGTCTCCCAACGGCACCGACAGGTCAAGACGCAGGTCACCGCACCACAGCAGGTGGTAGAGCGTCGGCAGGACGGACAACGGGTCCCCCACTGCCTCGGCGCCGTCCATGAGCAACCGCGGGTCATCAAAGGCGTCCATGAGGCGTTTCGCGACGTCGCCGACCCGGTTGCGTGGATGCCGGTAGCCAGACAGCCAGCGAACGTTGGTCATCTCCACCGGATCGGGCTCGTGCACCAGGGCGAAGGACCAGCAGCCCATCTCCTGGCATATCGCTTCGGTCGCCGAGAACTTCACCGCGTCCTCCGGGCCGACCCGGTCCGCCGGCCGGACATCGACGACCAGGCCCGAGCCGTCCTCCAGCCGTGCAAAGTAGTCCGGCGTATGCGAGATCCGGTGCTTCTCCCCCTGCCATGTCACCCGGAACGGCTGCGAGGCCAGCCCCACCACCCTCCGGTCATGGTCAAGGAGCATGGCCCGGTCCCGCTCCAGCCACGACTCGAACCCCACCAGCGACTGCGTCGTCGCCGCCCAGTACCAGCCCGTGAAGTGCCGCTGCCCGCGGTACGACGTGAACCGCCGCACCGGAAGCACCGACTCGAACCGAACCCGGGACACCGCCTCCAGCACGGACCTCCGCAGCCCGCCACCCTCACCATCAGCCCACTCGACATCGACCAGACCCAGATCCATCGCCACCCCCGGCTCCGCGTACCTGCCGAAACGACCGTGACAGGTACCGCGAGAACCAGACCAGGAAAATGAGATCAAACCCCACGTATGGGGCAAACGTCGCCGCTCAGCGCGCGACACACTGAGAATCCGACAGCGCGAACGAGAAGCGGTGAGAATCCGACAGCTTCAATGCGACAGGACAGCGGTGGATGAGGCCCTGTTCTCCCGAAGCTACGGTGAAGTGACAAGTAGCTCTCTGCAATCAGAGTGACGCTCGGTCAGGATAGCGGGGCGGGGTCCGGGGACTTCGCCGACCTGGAGGACGGCGAAGTCGGCGTGGGCCTGCTCGACGGCCTCGGGGTACGCCTCGCGCTTGGCGTGTGCGGCGAGCGCCCGGTAGATGCTGGCGACGGAGGGGTTCTGTCCTTTGCGCTTGCCGGTGGGAATGATCAGGTCGGGCTGGATCTGTTCGACGGACTCGCCGCCCGCGCGGCGCCGGAGCACGGTGTGGAGCATGTCATCGGTGATGACCGGGGGCCGGCCGCCGTGCTTGCCCTTGCGGGCCGCGGTGTCGAGTCCTTCCAGCGTGGACTCGCGGATGTTCTCCCGCTCGGTCTCCGCCATCGCGGCGAAGAACGCGAACAGGAGCTTTCCGGGGCCGGTGGGGTCGTAGATGCCGGGCAGGGGCCCGGCGAGCATCTCCAGGACCAGGCCGTGGGCGGTGAGGTGGTCGGCGAGGGCGGTGAGCTCGGCGGCGTCGCGGCCGAGCCGCTTCATCTCGTACACGGTGAAGATGACCCGGCAGTGCGGGGCGTGCGCCTTGACCTCCCGCGCCGTCCGCAGCGCCTCCTCGAACTTCGGCCGGACCCGAACCCGGGTGCTGATCTTCTCGCTGAAGATCTTGTCGCGCGGGATGCCGTGCTTGGCGAGCGCGTCGAGCTGGGAGTCGAGTTCCTGCCCGAGGGTCGAGCACCGCGCGTACCCGATGCGGATGTCCGCGCTCGGCAGGTCCGGGTCGATCGGCGCCGGCGGCGGAGTGCCCGGCCGCCACGGCCGCCCCGGGCCGCGGTCGGCGGGGGTCGGCACCCGCAGCGCCTTCTTCAGCCGGGGCACCATGGTGAAGCGGCGGGTGTGGTAGGCGGAGGCGACCGCGCCGCCGCGCGAGCGGCACGGCGAGCCGGGCTGTGCGTCACACTTCGGACAGGCGTGCTGTTCGACGTCGTCCGCGGCCGACCGGTCGGCCGGGGAGGGCTGCTGATGGTCCGTCATGGGCCCGGATTTTCGCACAATGCAAGTCTCAGAAGGGGGCCCGTCCCGCTTTTGGGTGAGAACGGGTTCCGCGAACGAATCCGGGTCCGGCGGGGGTACGGCGGCCCATTGTTGATCTTGCTCGCGCAAAGGAGCTCGGCGTAGGCCCTCGGCAGGAACAGGCTGCCGCCGGAGCAGGTCATCAGCTCCAGCGGCCGGGTGTTGGCGATGTTCTGGCGGCGGTCGCTGTAGGCCGCGGTGAACTCTTCCCACGTCAGGTCACCGGGCAGTCCGCGGGCACCGATGCGCTGCCAGCTGTCGTTCCACTCTTCGTAGTGCCGCTGCTCCTGGTGCTGCTGGCGGGCGTCCCAGTACATCCAGGAGGCGATCTTCTCCCGCCAGTCGGCCCGCCCGCGCTCCTCCAGGTCCTGGTCGGCACGCTCGCGGAAGGGCGGCACCTGGAACTCGACGACGTCGCCGAGGTCCACGCGGAAGTCAGCGAATGCCTGGGCAGCGCGTCGGATGTCCCGTTCGTCGTACGTCCACTTCGACCTGTTCTTGTAGCAGCGGATCGCGATGTCGCCGATGACGACGTGGCCGTGCTGGCGCAGCTGCACCATGTGCACGAGGTCGTCCAGGTCGAGCGGGAGGGCGGAGCCGGCGGAGATCTCCGCGAAATAGGTACGGGCGAGCCGGGGGCTGATCTGGGCCATGCCCGGATGGTGGCAGCGGGGTCTGACAGCACCCGCCGCACACCCGCACGTGCGAGCGGATCGCCGTACGGACACGCGAATTCGGCTCTATGCGCCGTCCTCGAAGCCGCGGTCGAAGCCCTTGAGGACCGGGTCGAGCTCGGCGGCCGCACCGCACAGCGAGCACAGCCGGACACCCGGCTGCTGCGCCACGTCCAGGGCCCGCCCCACTGTCAGCACTGGTACCCCGGCCGGGGCCTCCTCGCAATCGACGGCGTGCACGACACCGCCCCGGCCGGGACCGCGGCCACGGGCCTTCGCCAGCACCCAGCCCGACGGGCGGCGCGGCCCGAGGACCTGGTCCACGAGCGACGGCTTCGGCAGGTACTCGGTGGGCACCTGGTCGTACGCGACGCCGTCCACGGGCCGCACGTGGTCCGGAGCGCGCACCCAGACCCGGTACTCGGCAGGCTCCACCGAGTCGTCGGGACCATTGCGGTACGCCGGGAGCCCGACCTCGTACAGCCAGCCGTCGGGCGTCTGGCGCCGGGACCACAGGCGGGCAACGACCTCCTGGTCCCCGGGCAGCAGCACCCGGATGGGCACCGGCTCGGGGGCGGAGGACGTCGTCACGCCTCCCACGGTACGGACGGGCGCCTGACCGCCGCCGATCGGCACGACCGGGGCAGGCGCCCGTCCTCCGTCCACAGGCCGGCCGTGGCCGACTGGACGGCATGAGCGATCACGAGCAGCAGCAGCCGGCCCCGCGCCGGGGCAAGGTCCTGGAGGCCCTCGCGCGGGCGGAGCGGAAGGTGTTCACCCGGCCCGTGCCGAAATCCGCGAATGCACAGGTGAAATTCCTCCTCACGCGGGTGAAGGGGTCGGCCAAGGCCCTGGCGGAGCGTGTGGGTACCTCGACCCGCACGATCGAACGCTACCGCGCCGGGAAGCTGAAGACCCCGCAGAAGCGTCTGCAGGCCGCCTTGGTGGAGGAGACGGAATCTGAGTGGCAACCGCAGGTCAGAGCGCAGGCACGTGAACAGGCAGCCACCTCCAGCGGCATGATGGTGGAGGTGACGGCGTACTTCGGGTTCACCGGCAAGGGCAGCTCGGACGACGGCCGCGAGCGCCAGATCACCACGGCGATCTCGCCCACCTACGCGAAGCGGATCCTCGAACTGCAGGAGGCCGGCGCGACGGAGGAAGAGCTGCATTCGGTCGTCGCTGAGGCCATCACGGAGTCGTATTTCACCGACTGGGGCACCCGTGCCGCTGGCCTGCGCGCGGATTTCACACACGTCCAGGCAATTAGTTTCCGGTTCTGACTCGCCTGAATTCACGACCTGCTAGAAACGTATTCGGCGGGTCGTCGCACAGTGCTCTGACGGCGGCCCGCTCCCGAATCCGCACCACGAATACGAGGCCGAAGATGACCACGCCCTGGCCGCCCTCGCATACCCGCCGCCCGCTCGCCCCTCGCGTCGCCGTGCCCCGGGAGCCCGTCGACCCCGCCCGCATCGGCCGCCGCGTCGTACGGCGCCAGGCGAAGGGTATGGACGCGGCCGCCATCGCGGCGGCCCTCGAGGACGCCCGCTTCGACGCGCGGCAGGCATCCCGGCACGAGGACCTCGCCGGTGACGAACGCGGCCGGGCGGAGCTCGCGGAGTGGGAGCGCCTGGACCAGCTGCTCGCCGCCGCGCCGGCGGGCACCGTCTACGACCCGGACACCGACCCCGTCGTCCAGGCCGAGCTCGCCGCCGACGCCGCGGCCGCCGCCGACCGGGAAGCCGCCGTGCGCGAGGCGCAGCGGGTCGTGGCCCGCGCCGACGAGCTCCAGGCGCTGCGCGAGCTCGGCGCCCTGGAGCAGACCGAGCCCCGCGACAGGGACGAAGCCGCCCGGGACGAGCTGACCCGGCGAGCCGGCAGGTACGTCCGGGCCGACGTCGACGACTGGCTCGCCCACGCCCTGGCCGCGCACCGCGGGCACCACCGCGACCCGGCCGCCCGCGAAGCCGCCGCCGGCCTCCTGCCGCCACCGGTCCTCGCGCACGCCGCGCTGCTCGCCGAACTCGCCCGCCTGGTCCCCGGCGCCGCCGTCGACGAGCTGGCGTTCGCGGCCCGGCTCGCCACTGTCCTGTGTCATTGATCCGGGACCGATTGCCACTGAAGTTGGACCACTCACGAGCAGCCAGGAGATCTGCCGTAGGGAGGGGGCATCCGGAAGGGTGCCGCGGTGACGACGTACGGCTGGCTGAGCCCGGATCCACCGGCTCGTTTCGTGAGTGATCGTTTTCGGTGATCGAGGCGATGCGTCTGGCGGCGGGCATGGGGTGGCCGCTGGTCTGCCCAGCTTTTCCACATGTCCACAGCTCTCGGGCCCTGGCGGGCGGGTCAGATACGGGCAGGTCAGGTCGGTTGGGGCGGGGTGTGCAAGGTGTTGAAGAGGGCTTCGAAGGCGTCGTGCCAGGGCCAGCGTTCGGGCAGGTGCAGGGTGAGCCGGCGGGCCGAACGGGCCAGACGGGCGGGCACGTTGACCAGGTGATCACGGATGGTCGCGCACGTCGCGCGGGCGTGAAAGGTGCCGGCGAGCGTTCCGCAGGCGCGGGTCAGGTTGAAGGCGAGGGCGGCCAGCGCGAGCCAGGCGGCGTTCGCCTGGAAGCTGCCCGAGGGGGCGTGTGCGAACGGGCCGTTCTTCAGCTCGGAGATCACCTGTTCCACGATCGCGTGGCGCCGGTGGTCACGCTCGGCGTCGATGAGCGGCAGCGTGCTGTCGGTGAACGCGGCGTGGTAGCGCCAGGCGGTGAACAGCTCGCCCTGGCCCCCGGGCACGGTCGCGGGGTTCAGGCGCTTGACGCGTCGCACGATGAGACGGGCGGTGACCTGCTGCTTCTTCGGTTTCGAGGTGAAGGCGGTGTACTCGATCTCGGCGATCTCGGCGTCCGATATCCAGCGTTCCTCCTCGCTGTCCCACACCGCCTTGGGGTACTTGATCGGCGTCCAGGCCGTCTCGTCGATAGCGGCGATGGCCTGCTTGACGGAGGCGTTCATCCGCACCGTGACGGAGAAGCGGGCGCCGAGCGCGCGGCAGGCGGCGATCACCTCGGCGGCGTAGTAGGCCGCATCCGCCCGCACGGTCAGCATCCCGGTCGCACCGGACGCGCGGGCGGTGCGGACCGCCTCGGCGGCGAACGAACCGGCTCCGCGCACCGAGTTCACGCTGCCCTTGCGCAGCCTGGTTGCGGCGATCACCGGGGCGGCCAGCGGCGTGGACAGCGTCGCGATCAGCGCGTTCAGGCCCTTGACCTTGTTGTATCCGTAACCGGTGCCCTGTTTGGCATAGCCGTGGACCGGCTTGATGGTGTCGTCCAGATCGAGGTAGGCGACCGTGTCGGCGCCGGGCAGCAGCGGGGTGTGCGCGGCCAGGCGAGGCAGGAACCGGCGGGCGACGGCGTGCAGTTGCTTCACGTGCCCGTGGGTGAAGGACCGCAGGAAGCTGCCGAGGGTCGACGGGGCGCGGACCCCGGTGAACAGGCGCCGCATCGCGCCGTGCCGCAGCCGGTCCATGTCGTCGATACTGTCCGCGCCCGCGGCCATGCCCGCGATGAGCGCCATCGACTTGGCGGCCGGGAAGGAACCGGTGCCGTTCTTCGAGGCCGGCAGCCGCATCATCTCGCCGACCAGGCCGGGCAGGCCGCACCGCTCGGCCAGGCGCACCAGCGGCGCGAGCCCGCCGTACGCGATCAGATTCGGATCATCGAACCGTGCGGAGACCTTCGCCGCGGCATGGGAAGATTGCATCTCAGAAGTGCCCTGTTGGTCGTGCGTGCTGGAAGCGTGAGAACTCCCATCATCGCAGGTCACAGGGCACTTCCTCGTTCCCGGCAACGTCACCGCCGCACATCAACCGGTGGATCCGGGCTGAGTTTGGACGATGCGCGTAGTCAATTCGGGTGAATCCCGCATCCGAGGTGCCGGGGGGAGGGGAACGTAGCGGTGCCGGATTTTCCGGCATCTTCGTACCGGAGGTAAAACCTATGCCCCTTCGTCCTGTCCTGGCCGCAGCGGCTGGGGCCCTGCTGATCACCGTGTCGGTGCCGAACTCCGCTTCCGCAGCGACCGGCGAGTTCCAGTACCGAGGTCCGCTCCTCGGCTCCCACACCCTCATCGACCCGCCCGACGAGGAGTGCATCAACATCGGGGAGGCCACCAACCTTCTCCCGGCCCAGTCCCCGCGGAACCTCACCACCTCGACCGCCACGGTCTTCCTGGACTTCGACTGCGACGGTGACACCTTCACTGTCCTGAACCCGGGCCAGACCGGGGGGCTTCTGGTCAAGTTCCGGTCGGTCGTCTTCAGCTGACTGCCCTGACCGGTAGGCCCTGAGCGGGCACCACCCGGTCACCCTGCACCCATCTCGAAGGCCACTCCAGAAGCACCCCAGCGCCACATCGGCTGCGGCTGCGCTCACACGTCCAGCAGCTTGTACGACGACGCTGCACCACCTCTGGATCGGACTGGAGCCCCGGCACAATGTCTGGGGCTCCACACCAGCGGCTGCGTCTCGTGCTGACCTGCGGCTTCCAAACAGTCCAACTTCGCGGTCACGAAGTTCGGTTGTCCAACTTCGATGGCAAACGAGCCAGGTTCGGTGTCGGAGAACAGCCACCACCGAGCCCGAAGCCGCCGGAGCCCTCGCCGCGTTCCTTGCCCGCGCCCGCCCCGCCCGCTGATCACCAAGGGTGACTGTCACGCTGTCACGCCCGTGTGTCACGCGCCCTCGTTCCGGCTGTCACGCTGGGGTGTCACGCTGCCACTCGGGCCCAGAATCACGGGGCTAACCCCTGGATCTCGGCCTTGCACGAACAGCGTGACATCCCGCCGGGCGTGGTTACGGAAAGCAACCGATACCCAATTCAGCCGGAGCGGTCCCCGGCCCCCGCCGCGCCCGGATTGCGTTCTCCGACTCCGCCGCCAAGCAGCTGGAGAACATCACCAGCGAGGCGGAGATCCACGCCCTGGACCGCGCCCTGGTCGTCGTCTCCGTCGAACCCGACGTTGGCGAGCCGATCCCCGGCGACACCGCCGGCCCCCAGCTGCGCGAGTACGCCGACGAGGTCGAGCGCGTGCGCTTGTTGTACTGGGTCACGGCCTTGAAGACCGTGGTCGTGGTCGCCTACCTCGAGGTCTGACCCGCGACGTCCTGGACCAGGCCGGCCGCGTCCTGCTGGCGCGGCCGGCCTCTGCGCGTGTCCGCCGTTTGGTGAGGGATCGGGTCCGTCGGTTGATGAGGGATCGCTCGCGTACAAGGAAGACCTAGGTCCTGTCTGAAGTCCAGATCATGAATGTGTGGGATCGCCTGCGCGCGACGGGGTGTCCTTGGTAGTCAAGTGGCCATGGCGCGAGGCGATCTCACCGACGAGCAGTGGTCCCTGATTGAGCCCCATCTCCCGATCGCCGCGGTCGGGCCTATCCCCGACCTGCGGAAATACTTCAACGCGGCGATGTGGCGCTTTCGGACCGGCAGCCCGTGGCGCGACCTGCCGGAGGAGTTCGGCCCCTGGCAGAGTTCCTACGACCGCTTCCAGGTCTGGGCGAAGCAGGGCATCTTCCAGAATCTGATGGAGATGGTGATCGCGGAAGCTGCCGCCCGCGACCAGGTCGACCTGGGGCTGGTCAGCGTGGACTCGGCGACAGCACGGGCACACCACCATGCCGCCGGGATGATCCTGGATCCGGAGCAGCTGGCAGCCCTGGAGGCGGCTGTCGAGGCCGAAAAGGGGTTTGGTGGAAGGACAACAGCCGCAAGACCGGCAGGAAGAGGACCCCGCCCGCGAGGAGCGACGCCGGGTTCGCCGACGGTACCGGATCCGCTTGACCGCCGCTGACCTGGGGCGTTCGAGGGGTGGGCTGACCAGCAAGATTCATCTGGCGGCTGACCGGCGCTGCCGTCCGCTGGCGTTCGTGCTCACGCCCGGGCAGTGCGGTGACAGTCCGCAGTTCGTCCCGGTGCTGGAGAAGGTGAAGGTCCGCGGGCCGGTCGGGCGCCCGAGGACCCGGCCGGACGCCATAGCCGGCGACAAGGCGTACTCGTCCCGCAGCAACCGTGCTCACCTGCGCAAACGCAACATCAAGGCCGTCATCCCGGAGAAGAAGGACCAGGCCGCCAACCGGAAGAAGAAAGGCCGCAAGGGAGGCCGCCCCGTCAGCCACGACTCCGCGCTCTACAAGGAGAGAAACACCGTCGAGCGGTGCATCAACCGTCTCCGAAACTGGCGGGGCATCGCCACCCGCTACGACAAGACCCCAACCAGCTACGAAGCCGGACTGCACCTGTGCGGTGCGATGCTCTGGCTCCGCAGCATCACACCGCCCTCATGATCCGAACTTCAGACAGGACCTAGGACTGACTGACCAGATGACGACGAGCGCGCCCTTCCCACCCGCCGTAGGCGAAGTACCGGAAGTACAGCCGGGCACTCCTCGCCCGGCGGGCTCGCACTCGCCTTGCACCCCATTGGTAGGTACTACAGGTAGTACCTATGTGCGGGTTGTAGATCTCTCCCCCTGAGGGCGAAGCTCGCTGTGCGGGCACACACCACCCGCCACCACCTGCACCGAGGCCCACCCCGCCCATCCGGCGCACATGATCCTTCCCGGCGCTGTACGGCCGTCTGCGGCGTTCTGACGCCCTTCCGGCTCCCGAGTGACGATCAAGGCCCTGAAAGGCGCCCACAGCGGCGCACAGCGCTTCCAGCGGCGGTGAAGCGCCCTGCCCCTCGGCGACAACTCCACGATGGGCGCCACGCCCTCGCTCCTCGGTCGCCGCCTTCTGCTGCTCCCGGCCCGAGCTCTACTCTCAGGGGGAAGGAGACTCAACCCGCACGTAGGTACTACCTGTAGTACCTACCAATGGGGTGCAAGACGCGCTCCGCCCTCGCCAGGCCGCGGCCGTCGGCGGCCCGTCGCCCGGCCGGGTGCAGCGCCTCGTGCTGCTCGGCCGCCGACGTCCTGCTGCTCCTGGTGGTGAAGGGTGCAAGACGCCTGCTGCACGCCCTTGAGGAGTGCAGCGCAGCATTCGCACGGCCCAGGCGGCACACGGGTGCTGCTCGGGTAGCAAGGCCGCCCTAACCCGGGCAGCACGAGGCGCAGCAGAGCTACTCGGTCCGCTGCCGCTTTGTTCTGCTGCTCCAGAACAAAGCGGTTCACCTGGTGCTACCGCCAGCTCGCGCCGGCCTGCACGGAGCCGATGACGCCGTGGCTCGCGTTTGTTCTGCTCCTCCAGAACAAAGCGGTTTAGGTAGTGCTACCGGCAGGAGTGCGCAGGGCATGAAGGAGGCGCCGCACCAGGAGGTGCGGCGCCTTGGGCCTTCGGTGGGGCGGTTCAGCCGGTGGCGGCCAGATTGGCGACCTGGGCGGCGAACCGGGCCCGGCGTTGCTCGGTGAAGCGCTCGGGTTCGGAGGCTTTGATCTCCGGGATCGGCATGGGGTAGGCCACCTTGCCGTCGGTCAGCACCGGGTGAAGTTGGTACAGGGCGTCTTCCAGGCTCCAGGCAAGCCCGCACTCGCGGAGCTCCTTGAAGCCGCGGTTCACGGTGGGCTTGCTGGCGCCCAGCTCGCGCGCCATCTCGTTCTGGCTGATCGCGGCAGTGCCGGTGTCCGGGTTGCTGAGGTACAGCAGCTCGTCCAGGACGCGACGGCCGGCGGTGGAGACGTCGACCAGGGACAGGATGCGCAGGGCGTCGCGGGTGAGCGTGACGGGCGCCTCAGAGGGAGGGCTGGGGACGTAAGAGCTGCTCACGGAGCCTCACCACTTCCGATCAGAACGACGCTGCCACAACGAGGATATGCCGCGCGGGATCACGCGCTCGCCTTGCGCACGGGCCGCCGCTGGCGGAGCGTGACGACCTTCTCCTTGCGGCGGGCGGCCTCGGCGGCCTTCTTCTCCGCCTCGCGCGCCCGGCGCCACTCGGTGGGGTAGTCGGCGTGCGGAATGATGCAGGCCGGCCCGTCGGCGGCGTTCCAGAGCTTCTGCCACTTCTCCTGCTCGCCGGAAGTGCCGGCCACCGTGAGCCACGGGTTCAGCTGGAGGATGCCGCGCTTGGCGGTGCGCATCCAGCCGATGTGGGCGAAGAACTGGCTGGCCTCGCTCACCGAGGCCACCGACAGGTTGCACCGGGCCTGGAGGTCGCGCTGGTTGGTCTTCACGAAGCCGCGGGGGACGTCACGGTCCTTGTCGTTGGCGCGGTTGGCGTCCTGCAGCGCCATGAGCTTGCACCAGACCTGGAACCAGGAGCCGGGCATCTTGAGGCTGCCGAGCACGTTCAGCAGCAGCCGGGCGTCCAGGACGTAGCCGCTGACCTCGGCGCTCGCGGCGAACTCGCGGCCCTGAATCTTCTCCACGCCCAGGATCAAGCCGCCCTTGCCGTCCGACCGCGCGACCACGCGCTCGCCGGGGCGGACGATCGGCAGCTGTTCCATCGGCACTGTCCTCCAGAGATGATCAACGGTTCGGTGAGCACGGTAGCACTAGGTAAACCGGCTTGTTCTGGAGGGGCAGAACAAACGGTGCCTCACAGTCACCTAACGACCCGTCAGGTTCAGGGTGACTTTGTTCTAGATCTCCAGAACACTCGGGAGCCGTTTGTTCTGGAGATCTAGAACAAACGGTTTCGCATCATCGCAGGTCAGAGCCGTTTTCAGCGGTGCGCCCTCTTATGTGTCTTTAGACACCGGCCACCACCCAGGCCCCTGCCACCACACCGCGCACCGCGCGGCAAAAACCGCTGGTCACGGCGGGCGCGTCGCCGCTGGTGACCTGCGGATCGTGGGGGCCGGCCTTCGTGGCTGAGCTCGCTTCGCGTGCGGCGCCGTCTCCGGGTGCGGGCCGGGGACAGCAGCAGCGGCTCTGAGTCTCGGGTGGTACCAGCCATGACGATCAAAACCCCGGAAGCGTGGCTGGTCCCGGCGGGCGGTTCCGCCGCCCGGCCCTGGAGGGCCGGGCGGCTCCGCTACCTCCGCACGTCGAAATTCCGGCTTTCCGATATCTGAGGTTCCGTTCTGTGGCGCAGGTCCGCAGCTTCCCAATCTAGGATTCCTCGCGTGAGTGGTTGGCAGAATTCGCGGGCTGACCGTCTATCAAAAACCGCGTCCCCGCCGGGTGGTTGGGGGGTGTCCTGTGTTTCCGCCAACGGTACATACTGCATCTACCGGATGCATCCGATACACTGGAACCCACACGAACGAGCGACCCCCACCCCCTCGTAGCCAGCCAGGCCCGCGCCAGCGGGCCCCAACGGTTCTGGAGGCGCAGCCGGAAGGACCGTTGGGCGGGGGAGCGCAGCGGACCCGCCGGGAGCGGCCCCGCGCTCCCCCCAACTCCCGCACTAGAGGCCCCACTAGCCGCACCGTCACCCCCCGAGCGGCCCGGCCGCGCGATGCGCGGCCCGCCGGGCGCGCAGCGGCCGGCCCCACCGGTCCCTGGAGCGCAGCGGAGGGGACCGCCCGTGCTCCGCACGGGCCAGCGGGAGCGCAGCGACCGCTCCGCTTGCACATCGCGCAGC